>DAOSMQ010000031.1:9975-11220 GCA_035372725.1 Promineifilum sp. (SeqCode) | reverse complement strand
GCGTCGAGCGCGATTTCCGGCTGAGCGATCAGGTCGGGGCCTTCGCTGACCTCTTCCGGGCGGTGGCGGCATGAGACTGGTGCTGGTCGTGCCCCGGTTTCCGCGGCTGTCGGAGACGTTCATTGTCAGCAAGTTCGTCGGCCTGGCCGACGCCGGCTGGGATGTCCACGTCGTTTGCGCGGAGGCCGAGGCGTGGACGGCCTTCCCGGCCCTGCTGGCCCGGCCACACTTGCGCCGGCGCGTCCATCGCCAGTGGCCCCACGCCGCGGCCTGGCAGGTGGCGCTGCTGTGGCTGCCGGCGCTGCTGCTGACGCTGCTGCGCGCGCCGCGGGCGACGCTGCGCTACTGGCGGCGGGCGCTGCCGGGCGGGCTGCGGCGGGCGGCGCGCGACTTCTACCTGGACGCGGCCATCATCGCCCTGTCGCCCGACATCCTGCATTTCGAGTTCGGCGCGCTGGCCGTGGGCCGGACGGCGCTAAAGCAGCGGCTGGGTTGCCGCCTGACGGTCAGCTTCCGCGGCTATGACCTGAACTACGTCGGCCTGGACGATCCCGGCCACTACGCCGCCATCTGGCGCGACGCCGACGCCATCCACACGCTCGGCGGCGATCTGTGGCGGCGGGCGCGGCGGCGCGGCTGCCCGGCCGACATGCCCCACGCGCTCATCCCGCCGGCCGTCGATGCCGAGGTCTTCCGGCCGGCGGCGCGCGACGATGACGCCATTGGCCCGGGCCGGCCGTTGCGCGTCCTCAGCGTCGGCCGCCTGGAGTGGAAGAAGGGCTACGAGGTTGGCCTGGAGGCCGTCCGGCTACTGAAGGCGCGCGGCGTGCCTGTCCACTACCGCATCCTCGGCGGCGGGCAATATCTGGAGGCGCTGGCCTTCGCCCGCCACCAGATGGGGCTGGCGGCCGAGGTGGAGTTCCTGGGGGCGCGTCCGCCGGCCGACGTGCCGGCGCAGATGCAGTGGGCCGACGTGCTGCTGCACCCGGCCGTGTCCGAGGGCTTCGGCAACGCCGTCCTGGAGGCGCAGGCGATGGCCCTGCCGGTCGTGTGCAGCGACGCCGACGGCCTGGCCGAGAACGTCGCCGATGGCGTCTCTGGCTTCGTCGTGCCGCGGCGCGAGCCGGCAGCGTTGGCGACGGCGCTGGCCCGGCTGGCGGCCGACACGGAGTTGCGCGCGCAGATGGGCGCGGCCGGGCGCGAGCGGGTGCAGACTTGCTTCCGGCCGGAGGCGCAGATCGCCGC
>DAOSMQ010000031.1:0-9875 GCA_035372725.1 Promineifilum sp. (SeqCode) | reverse complement strand
GGCCGGCCCCCGCCTGGCCGCTAGGCGAGACGCGCCTTGTGCCCGCCACGGTCGCCGCCATAGTGTCGGCGGCGGCCGCTCTTGCCCCCCCTGCTCCCCCGTCCCCCCGCTCCCCCGCGGCCCTCCTCTTCTGGGACGCGGCGCTGGGCCAGCCGGACGCCGATCTCGTCGCCGCTCTACTGGCCGGGCCGGGCGACGTCTGGCACGCCGGGCTGCGGCTGGGCATGGCCGGCTTGCCGGCGCTGATCGACTATGTTGACCCCGTCTGGCGCTTCAACCGCGACCCGAACCCCGCCGCGCCGGGCGTCTCCTGGCGGCTGTCGCTGCGGGCCTGCCTGATGCGCGCCGACGTGGTGCGCTGCCTGGGCGGCCCGGCGGCCGGCTTCGACACGCTGGCCGGGGCGGCGCTGGAGCTGGGCCACCGCTGGGTGACGGGCGGGGCGATGCTGCGCTACGTGCCCGACCTGGTGGCCGCGCCGACCGGCGCGGTCGACGCGCCGACACCAGCCGACGAATTCCGTTTCGTGCGCCGGCGCTATGGCCGCATGTGGGCGGCGTGGGCGGCCTGGCGGGCGGCGCGACATGGCGCAGGGCTGCTGGCCACAGCGCGGGCCTTCCGCGCGGCGCGGCCGGCGGCAGGCGCTGGCCCGGCCGGCACGCTGCACCCCGTCGAGTTGCCCACCGCGGTTGGCGCGGACGCCCCGACGGTCTCTGTGCTCATCCCCACGCTGGACCGCTACCCGCATCTGTTCGTCCTGCTCGACCATCTGCGGGCGCAGACCGTGTCGCCGCTGGAGATCATCGTCGTTGACCAGACCGAGGCCGCGGCGCGTGACCTGGCGTGGCCGGCGCGCTTCGCCGACCTGCCCCTGCGGGTCATCCGGCGCGACACAGCCGGGCAATGCTCCTCGCGCAACGCCGGGCTGGCCATTGTGCGCGGCGACGCCGTGCTCTTCCTGGACGACGACGACGAAGCGCCGCCCGACCTGATCGCCCGCCACCTGGCCTATCTGGCCCGTTTCGGCGTCGATGCCTCCTGCGGCGTGGCCGAGGAGTTGGGCGCGGGGGCGCTGCCGGCCGCGTTCCGGCGCGTGCGCGAGAGCGACGTCTTTCCGACCAATAACGCCCTGCTGCGCACGGCGGCGCTGGCCGACGCGGGCCTGTTCGACCTGGCCTATGAGCGCGGCGAGCGCGCCGACGGCGACCTGGGTATGCGCCTCTACCTGGCCGGCAAGACGCTGGGGCTGAACCCGGCGGCGTCGGTCGTGCACCTGCACGCGCCGCGCGGCGGCCTGCGGCAGCACCGGGCGCGCGTGATGACGCGCGGCGGCAGCCGGGGCAGCCTCCGGCAACGACACCTGTTGGCCCCCACCGAAGGCTACCTCTGGAGCCGCTACTTCACGCCGCGGCAGGTGCACGAGGCCCTGCTGATCCGTACCGTCGCCACGCTGCGCGGCGAGGGCCGCCGGCCGCGGCGCCTCTTGCGGGCGGCGCTGATGACGCTGTTGTTGCCCGATACGTGGCGACAGAACCGCAGCCGTCTGGCCGAGGGGCAAGCGCTGCTGGCGCGTTTCCCGTCCATTCCGGCTTACCACCCCAATCCCCTCTCCCCCGGCGAGAGAGCCGAATCCCCTCTCCCCCAGGGCAGGGCGAGCGAGAGAGCCGAATCCTCTCTCCCCCAGGGAGAGGGCCAGGGAGAGGGCCAAAAAGGAGCTTTTGTACTGCCATGATCACACGTTACTCACCCGAACCACCTACCTCGTCCATCGGCCGCTCCATTGGGCAGCCGGAAAACGCCGCCCGCGAACTGGCCGGCTCAGTCAACGTGCGCATCGCCCTCTTTCTGCTGGTCCATATGCCGCTGGCCTATGCCATGGAGGCGTTCTGGCCGCTGGCGACGGCCCACGCCGTGTTGGTCTTGTTGGCGGGCATCCGCTGGGCGTGGCTCGGCCGCACACGTCAGGTGCTCTACTGCCTCAGCTACATCGCCGGCTTCGAGGTCTTGTGGCGCATGACGGAGGCGCGTGTGTTCTGGGAATACGGCAAGTACGCCCTCGCGCTGGTCGTCCTGATGGCTCTGTTCGCCGAGTGGCGGCGCAGCGACGCGCGACTGCGCACGGTGCTGCCGGTCATCCTGCTGGCGGCGATGGTACCGGCCGTGGCCCTGGCCGTGCTCCAGTTCAGCCCGGCCGAAGCTTTCGACCAACTGAGCTTCAACCTGTCGGCCTACCTCGCCCTGGGCGCGGCAGCGCTCTACTGCTGGGAGCGGCCGGTCGATCGACCCACGGCCGCCAATCTGTTGCTGGCGCTGATGGCGCCCATTGTCGGCGTCCTCTTCTTAGCCAGTTTCAGCACTATCACCCAGATCGGCGTCGATACCTTCGCCACCGCCTCAAGCTGGATCCGCAGCGGCGACTTTGGCGCCAATCAGGTCTCCAATGTGCTCAGCCTGGGCGCGTTAGCCGGCGTCATCCTGCTCATCATCCTGCCGCGGGCACAGGGCGCGCGGCTGCTCATCGCCGGGCTAACGGTCGCTATGGTTATCCAGGGCATCCTGACCTTCTCGCGCGGCGGCCTCTACAGCCTCATTCTGGCCGGGCTGGCCTTTGGCCTGAACCTGCTGACGACGCCGGGCGCGCGCGGGCGCTTCCTGTTGCTCATCGCCGTCTTCATTGCCCTCGTCTTCGGCGTCATTTACCCGTGGTTGAACGATCTGTCCACCGGCGCGGTGACGGCGCGGTTTGAAGACCTGGATACGACCGGCCGGCTGGAATTGGCCCAGGCCGACCTGATGGCCTTCCAGGATAGCCCGCTGCTGGGCGTTGGCGTCGGCGGCTCGATGCCCTATCACGTTTACGTCTTCGGGGAGGATGTCGGCACGCATACTGAATACACCCGCCTGCTGGCCGAGCACGGCCTGTTCGGCATCCTCGTTATGGCCCTGATGGCTCTGATGCTGCTGAAACGCTATCTGGGCAACGCGCCGGGCCTCGGGCGGGCTATCTCGGCGGCGATGGCCATCTGGACGCTGTCGGTGATGGCCCATAGCGCCACCCGCATCGTGGTCATCCCTTACGCGCTGGTGCTGGCCTTCCTGGCCTGGCGGCTCGACGAAGGGCATGCTCCGGCGGACGCCGATGGTCTGTCGGCTCCGGCGACGGCTGTCGCGCCGACGAGGGTGCGATGAGCGCTGGGCCGCGCCTGCTGCTGCTGAGCAGCGAATTCCCGCCGGGGCCGGGCGGCATCGGCATGCATGCCTACCAGCTGGCCCGCCATCTGGCGGCGGGCGGCTGGTTGGTGACGGTGGCCACGCCACAGGCCTACGTCGCTGCGGCCGCCCGCGCCGACTTCAACCGGCGGCAGCCCTTCGCGGTCATTACCCTGCCGGAGCGCGACGCCGGGCCGCTGTGGCCGGTCGCCCGGCTGCGGGCGTTGGCCGGGGCGATGGGCGCCGCCCGGCCCGACATTCTCCTGGCCAGCGGCCGGCGGGCGCTGTGGACGGCGGCCCTGCTGGGGCCGCTCTACCGGCGGCCCTACGTGGCTGTGGGCCACGGCAGCGAGTTTCATAGCGGCTCGGCGCTGCCGCGCGTCCTCACCGGCCGGAGCATCGCCGCGGCGGCGGCCGTCGTGGCCGTCAGCGAGTACACTGCTGGCCTGGTGCGCGCCGCCGGCCGCCCGCGCGAATTGGTCGTCATCCCTAACGCCGCCGACGGCGAGCGCTTCCGCCCCGGCCAGGACACGGCTGCGCCGCGCCGCGAATTGGCTCTGGACGGGCGGCGCGTGTTGCTGACCGTCGGCCGCGTCGGCGCGCGCAAGGCGCAGGATGTCGTCATTCGCGCCTTGCCGCGCGTGCTGGCCGTCCATCCCGACGTCGTCTACGTCATGGCCGGGCTGCCGGAGAAGCGCGCCGAGTTCACCGCTCTGGCCGAGTCGCTGGGCGTGGCCGCGGCGTTGCGCTTCACCGGCCTGGTCGAGGACGCGCTGTTGCCGGCGCTCTATGACCTGGCCGATGTCTTTGTCCTGGTCAGCCGCCGGACGGCCGCGGGCGACGTGGAGGGCTACGGCATCGTCGTCCAGGAGGCGGCGCTGTGTGGCACGCCGGCCGTGGTCAGCCGCGGCTGTGGCCTGACCGAGGCCATTCGCGAGGGCGAGACGGGCGTCAGCGTGCCGCCCGACGACCCGGCCGCGACGGCCGCGGCCATCATTAGCCTCCTGGATGATGCCGCCGCCGGCGGCGACATGGGCGCGCGCGCCCGCGAGCTGGCCACCCGCGCCACCTGGGCCGAGCGCGCCGCCGACTACGACGACCTCCTGCGCCGCTTCCTTCCACAGGGGACTGGCCACCGACCACTGGCCACCGGCCACTGACCACTGGCCACTGACCACTACTATGCGCCTCCTGATCGTCTCCCACACGCCCCATTATCGCGCCGCCGGCGGCTTCGTTGGCTGGGGGCCGACCGTGCGCGAGCTTGACTACCTGGCCGAGTTGTTCGACGAGGTCGTCCACGTCGCCCCGCTCTACGACGAGGCCGCGCCGGGCAGCGCCCTGGCCTACGCCTCGCCGCGGCTGCGCTTGCGCCCGGTGGCTCCGGCCGGCGGCGAGACGCTGCGCGCCAAGCTCGATATCGCCCGGCTCTACCCGGCCTACGCCGTCGCCATCGGCGACGAGATGCGCCGTGCCGACGCCGTCCACGTGCGCTGCCCGGCCAACATCAGCCTGCTGGCGTTGGCCCTGTTGCGGGCGGCGCGGCAGCCGGGGCCGCGCTGGGTGAAGTATGCCGGCAACTGGCAGCCCGACGGCGGCGAGCCGTGGTCCTATGCCCTGCAACGGCGCTGGCTGGCGGCCAACGTCCACCGTGGCGTGGTGACGGTCAGCGGCCGCTGGCCCGACCAGCCCGCCCACGTTCACTCCTTCTATAATCCGTCGCTGAGCGAGGACGAGTTAGTCGCCGGCCGCGTGGCCGCGACGGCCAAACAGCTCTCGTCACCGCTGGAGCTGCTGTTCGTCGGCGCGCTCAACGACGGCAAGGGGGCGGGGCGGGCGCTGGCAGTGGCCGAGGCGCTGCAACGGCAAGGCGTGCCTTACCGGCTGCGTCTGCTGGGCGACGGCCCGGATCGGCCGCGCTACGAAGCCTGGGCGGCCGAGCGGGGCTTGCGCGAGGTCATCTTCCACGGCTGGGTCTCGCGCGAGGCGGTCGGCCGGTTCGACGCCACGGCGCACTTCATCTTGCTGCCGTCGCAAACCGAGGGCTGGCCCAAGGTGCTCAGCGAGGCAATGGCCTATGGGGCCGTGCCCATCACCAGCGCCGTCTCCAGCATTCCCCAGATCCTGGCCGAGACCGGGGCAGGCGTGGCCCGGCCGGTTGGCGACATTGAGGGCATGGCCGCGGCTATCGTGAATTATGTCAATCAGCCCGATGAGTGGCTGGCCGCCAGCCGCGCCGGGGCGGCCGTGGCGGCACAGTTCGGCTACCGCGCTTACCAGGATGCCGTCCGCGCCCTCTTCGCCGGGGCGTGGGGCATCGCTCTGGCCGCGCCGATGACGCCCTCTGCGCCGGTTTCACATGCCGTGTCGCACCGAGTTATGGCGGCCGTCATGCCGCATCCTTCAACCAATGGACACACTCGACACTAGGTCGCATATCCCCGCCGTGGAGCCGTTCGCGCCAGCGCCGCTTCGCCCGCGCCTGTGTTTCGCCGGGCCGCTGCTCGGCATCAATTCCGGCTGGGTGACCAGTCAGGGCGAGATCGTCGCCGGGCTGCTGGCCAACGAAGGTTTTGTCGTCCGCCAGACTTCCCACATCCCGGCCCGGCTGCCGCGGTTGGCTGACATGTTGCGCTCGCTGGTGGCCTGGCGCAACGACATCGACGTGGTCATCCATCAAGTCTTCAGCGGCGCGGCGTTTGTCGTGGCCGACCTGACCAGCGCGCTGTGCCAGGCCCTGGGGCTACGGCAGGTATTCGCCCTGCACGGTGGCACGTTGCCGCAGTTCGCCGCGGCGCATCCCGGCTGGACGCGGCGGGTGTTGGCCCGGGCCGACCGGGTCGTGGCCCCGTCCAGCTACCTGATCGAGCGGATGGTGCGACCGCTCTTTCCGGCGGGCGGGCGGGCCGGCCGGCCCGCCAACTGGGCGCGGGTCATTCCCAACATCCTGGCGCTTGACCAGTATACCTATCGCCACCGCGCCGTCGTCGCCCCGCGGCTGCTGTGGATGCGCACCTTCCACGAGGTTTATAATCCAGAGATGGCCGTTGACGTGCTGGCCGATGTGCGCCAGACGCACCCGCAGGCGACGCTGAGCATGGGCGGGCAGGAGAAGGGGCTGCACGCGGCCGTTGTCGCCTCCGCCGCGGCGCGGGGGTTGGCCGGGGCGGTGGCTTTTCCCGGCTTTCTCGACGCCGCCGGCAAGGCGCGCGAGTTCGCCGCCCACGACATCTACCTGAACACTAACCGTGTCGATAATACGCCCGTCAGCGTATTGGAAGCGGCGGCCTTTGGCCTGCCCATCGTGGCCACCAACGTGGGCGGCATCCCCCATCTGCTGCGCGACGGCGAGACCGGCCTGCTGGTGCCCAACGAGGACGCCGCGGCCATGGCCAATGCGGTGCGGCGGCTGCTGGATGAGCCGGCGCTGGCGGCCAGGCTTTCGGCCAACGGCCGGCGGCTGGCCGAGTCATGCGCCTGGGACGCGGTGAAGGGCCAGTGGGCGGCGCTGTTCGACGAGGTGTATCATGCCTGATTGGCTCAAGGTCTATCATCAGCTACCCTATCCGGCCAAGGTGCTGGCCGCCAGCGCCCGCGGGCGGCGGCTGGAGCGCTGGCGCTATGGCCCCGACACCGAGAGGCTTGTTGACGAGGTGCTGGCCCGCGACGACTGGACGGTGGCGCAGTGGGACGCCTGGCGCGAGGAGCGGCTGGCCTTTGTGCTCCACCGCGCGGCGACGCGCGTGCCTTACTACCGCGACCAGTGGGCGCGCCGTCGGGCGGCCGGCGACCGGGCCGCGCCGGACGTGCTGGCCAACTGGCCGGCGCTGAGCAAGGACGCCCTGCGCGCCCAGCCCCACGCCTTCCTGGCCGACGACTGCGACCCGGCGACGATGTACTACGAGCACACCAGTGGCACGACCGGCAAGCCGCTGCATCTCTGGCACAGTCGCGCGACGCTCAACGCCTGGTACGCGCTGACCGAGGCGCGCATGCGGCGCTGGTATGGCCTGAGCCGCGAGGATCGCTGGGCCATCCTGGGCGGGCAACTCGTTGCCCCGGTCGAGCGCGACCGGCCGCCTTTCTGGGTGTGGAACTTCGCTCTGCGGCAACTCTACCTGTCGGCCTACCACCTGACTCCGGACAACATCGCCGCCTACCTGGAAGCCATGCGCCGGCACGAGGTCGTCTATTTGCTCGGCTACCCATCGGGGCTGTATACGCTGGCGCGGGTGGCTTTGGAGCGTGGGCTGGACGCGCCGCAGCTGCGGGCGGTGATCGGCAATGCCGAGCCGTTGCTGGCCCACCAGCGCGAGACGATCGCGGCGGCGTTCGGCTGCCCGGCGCGCGAGACCTACGGCATGGCCGAGTACGCCGCCGCGGCCAGCGATTGCGAACACGGCCGGCTGCACCTCTGGCCGGAGGCCGGCCACATCGAATTGCTGGCCGACGACGGGGACGCGGCCGTGCCCCCGGGCACGCCCGGCCGGCTGGTGGCCACGGCCCTGCTCAACGCCGACATGCCTCTGATTCGCTACGAGACCGGCGACCGGGCGGCGCTGGCGACGGAGCCATGCGCCTGTGGGCGCGGCCTGCCCGTCCTGGCGGCCATCGAGGGGCGGGTGGATGACATGATCGTCACGCCCGACGGCCGTCACATCGGCCGGCTCGACCCGGTTTTCAAGGCCGATTTGCCCATCCACGAGGCACAGATCATCCAAACGACGCCGGACACACTGCGCGTCCTCTACGTGCCCACGGCGGCCTACACGCCGGGCGACGGTGAGGCGCTCATCGGCCGCATCCACGACCGTGTCGGCCCGGCGATGCGTGTCGTCCTGGAGGCCGTCCCGGCCATCCCGCGCACGGCCAACGGCAAGTTCCGCGCCGTCATCTCGGAGGTCAACCGATGAAGCCAGCCACGCCTTCCCTGGAGCGAACCATGAGACGACATGATCTCGCCGCCGTCGCGGCGCTCTTTGTGCTGACCCTGCTTGTGGCCGGCGTCTTCTGGGCGCTGCTGCCGGCCGAGTATCGCCAGAACCAGAGCACCGACTACACGATCCATTATGAGCCGGTAGCGCGGGCGATTCTGGCCGGCCGGGGCATCGTCGATGAGACCGGCGCGCTGGCGACGCGCTACCCGCCCGGCTTCTCGCTGCTGCTGGCCGGCGCGTGGGGCCTGGGCCGCGCCGCCGGCGTGGCCGACGACACGGCGCTGCTGGCCTTCCGTTTGCTGTGCGCGGCACTTTCGACGGTGCTGCTCTACGCGCTGGCGCGGCTGGTCTGGCCGCTGCGGGCGGCGCTGCTGGTTGGCGCGGCGTGGGCTTGCTACCCCTTCTTCCTGTGGATCACCAAGCAGCCCAATAGCGAAGTGCCGTTTCTGCCGGTGTTCTTCGCCACGCTATTTGTCTTCTGGCTGGCGGTCTTGCGGCGGCCGCGGGCCTGGCCGCTCTACGTGCTGGCCGGGCTGCTGGCCGGGGCGGCCATGCTCATCCGGCCGGCGGCGTTGGGGTTGGGCGGGGTGATGGCCGTGCTGGTGCTATTGCTGGCCCGGCCGTTGCGCTGGCCGGCGCGGTTGGGGCTGGCGGCGCTGCTGGTGCTGGGCAACGTCCTGGCCGTTGCTCCGTGGCTGGGGGCTGTTTACGCCCGAACGGGGACGTTCATCCCCCTCAGCACTGGCGGCACGCTGACCCTCAAGGACGGGTTGACCTTCCTGGTGGACGAGAAGAACTACCGGCGCGACGTACCGCTGGCCGACGATGTCGCCGCGCTGCTGCTCACCTTCCGCGACCGTCGCGCCGAGATGTCTTCGACCGGCGACGTGGTGGCCATCGTCCTCGACGAGGCGCGGCAGGCGCCGGTGGCCTTCCTCAAGTTCACCTGGATCAAGGCCACGCGCAGCTGGTATGGCAACGACAGCCGCACCTTCGAAGGGCCGACGCTGCTTGCGCAGGTGGCCTACGCGCTGCTCATCCTCTGGGGCAACGCTTATGCCTTCTTCGCGCGGGGAACGCCGGCCGTGGCCCGCCCGGCCGATCTACGGCGCATGTTAGCCGGCAACTGGCTCATCGTGGTCGCCTTCTGGGCCATGACGATGACGGCCGTGCCTCTCTTGCGCTACATGCTGCCGCTCATGGGGCCGTTGTTCATCGCCGTGCCGGGCGTCTACTTCTCGCTGCGGGCGCTGCGAGCCGGCGCGTGGGCCGGCCCAACGCCGTCGCTGGAATAACCCGTTCCTCACGAGGCGTTCACGCCTTCTGCACGGGAGGAGGGCGGCGGCGGCGTTACACTAACGACATGGCGCTTCCCCTTGTCACTGTGATCATGCCTGTGCGCAACGAGGCGGCCTACATCGAGCGCAGTCTGGGCGCGGTGTTGGCCCAGGATTACCCCGCCGAACGGCTGGAAATCCTCGTCGTCGATGGCCTATCGACCGATGGCACGCGCGAGATGGTTGGCCGTATGGCCCGGCCGCCGCGCGTGCGCCTGTTGGACAATCCCGCCGGCATCGTCCCGCCGGGGCTGAACATCGGCATTGCCCAGGCGCGGGGGGAGATCGTCGTGCGCGTGGACGGCCACTGCGAGATCGCCCCGGACTACGTGCGCCACTGTGTGGCGCACCTGCTGGCCGGGCATGAGGGCACGCCCATCGACGCCGTCGGCG
>DAOSMQ010000030.1:9525-11382 GCA_035372725.1 Promineifilum sp. (SeqCode) | reverse complement strand
GACGGAGAAGCCCGCGCCTCCCAACGCCTCGGCCACGTCGCCGGTGGTGAAGCGGCGCGCCGTGTGGGTGACGACGTCGTGGCCGCCGCGCAGCCAGTTATAGGCCGGCAACCGCAGTAGCACCCGCCCGCCCGGCCGCAGCACGCGGTGGAACTGGCGCAGGGCCGCGTGCGGCTCGTCCACAGCGCGGTGGTAAAGAACGTCGAAACTGGTCACCAGGTCGAACGTCGCCGGGGCGAAGGGCAGGGCCATCACCGACGCCTGCCCCAGTGCCGCCAATCCGCGCGTCCGCGCCAGTTCCAGCGCCAGCGCCGACAGGTCGCAGCCGGTGACCTGACCGAACCGGGTCAGGTAGCTCATGGCCCCGCCTGTGCCGCAGCCAGCGTCCAGGATGCGCAGATCGCGGCGGCCGGTGTAGAGCGACTCCATGAGCGCCGCGGTGATGGCGCGCATACCGGCATACCACCAGTGGCGGTCTTCGACGCGGTGGATGGCGCGGTACTCTGAGGGTTCCATGGCCTAGGGCGCGTTGGCCACAATGATCGGCAGGGCGATGCCGTTGCCGCCCAGGCCGAAAGTAGCCGTGATGGTGGCGCTCTCGAACAGCGTCGTCTGAGTGGGGTTGGTCGTGCCCGTGGCCGCGCCGTCCCAGCCCAGGAAGAGCGAGCCGAGATCGGGCGCGCCGGTCAGCGCCACGTCCTGGCCAAAGCGAAAGGTGGGGCCGTCGGGCGTCGTGACGACCCGTCCGCGGCCCGCGCCGTTGGTGATGATGGTCAACGACGGCCGCGGCCGGACGGTAGCCAGGTCAACCCGCACCGCACCGAAGCGGGCGTCGACGTGGTGGGCCACCAGCAGCAGCCCGCCGCCACTTGGTTCTCCGGCGAAGCCGCGCTTCTCCACATCCCAGGCCGCCGGCTCGGCCGCTGTCGCCGGCCAGACCTTGAAGCGATAGGTGGCCGGGATGGCCGGGTCGGCGTTGGATTGGACGGCCAGCTTGAACAGATAGGTCTGTCCCAGAGCCAACGGGCGGTCGAACGTGCCCAGCTCGCGGCCGGTGTGGCCCAACAATTGGAAGCCCTCGCTGTAGTTCTCGCCCACTTTTTGCCAGCGGTACCAGCCCAACGCGCCCAGCCGCCGCCAGCCGGTGCGCGGCGAAGCGCCGTTGCCGGCGTCGTAGTGCCCCTGCCAACGCACCATGATGCCGACGCCAGGCCCGTTGCTGGGAGCCTTGTAGCCGTCCTCGTCAATGCCGAAGACGGTGATGGGCACGGTGACGGTGTAGTCGCGCCAGGAGAGATCGCCCAGCGCCAGGAGGCGGTCGAAGTCGAAAACGGTCGGCCGCACGCCCCCGCCGTCCAGGACCCAGTGGCCGTCAACAACCTGCGCCAGATCATCAATGCGCGTCGCCGTGGCCCAGTCGAACACGTAAGTCCGCGGCTGCCAGACGATGCCCCCGCCGCGGTAGTCAATGGTCACTGTCGCCTCCGTCGCGGCGCCTGTCTGGTCGGCGGCGCGGATGACAACCCGATTGGCCCCGGCGCGCAGGTCGGTATAGTCAAGTTCGATGTTGAAATCGCCAGCGCGGGCCAGGCGCATATCGTCGGGGCCGACGGCCAGCGGCAGCGCCGGCCCGTCGTTGAGGCGATAGGTGAGACTGGCCAGCGGCGCGGCCGAAGCCACATTGCCGAGCACGTTCACCCACTTTTGCGGGTCGCCATTGTGGCCGGCGGGCAGCGTCGCGCTGTACCAGAGGTCAATGGCCGGAGCGGCCGTCGTCTGCGCGGTGGCCGGCGCGGCCTCGACGAACGCTCCCGGGCGCTCGGCCGGCGCGCCGCCAGACAGCGGTGGAATAGTGGC
>DAOSMQ010000030.1:0-9425 GCA_035372725.1 Promineifilum sp. (SeqCode) | reverse complement strand
GTCGGACGGCAGACCGTCGGACGGCAGACCGTCGGACGGCAGACCGTCGGACGGCAGACCGTCGGACGGCTGGGCCATCGACGGCGTTGGCCAGGGCGCGGCCACCAGGGGCAACGCCAACAGACACAGGAGAAGCGACGCCAACGCGGCGCCGCCCAGGGCTAAGACTCGTTGTAGCATTCTATCCTCTTGGCCGCGTCGGCTCCGAAGCGGCACGAAAGTTTAGCCGCCAGCCGGCGTGTGGGCAAGGGCAGAACCACTTAGTTCAGGGCTTTACCACAGTCGTCGAGCGATCATTGACCTGACCGGTGGGCGGCCACGCATAGTCTGCCACCACAGAACGACTGGCCGCCCACCGGTCAGGTCGGCGCGCCTGGGGTGACTGTGGCAAAGCCCTGCCACTTAGCTCATTGCTCTATAAAGAGGATAAAAGGCGGATGATATGGGCCAGGGCTTCGTATTTCTCTAAGACCTGAGAGGTCTAGCGCCGGAGCGGCCGGCGTGACAAATGTCATATCGGTGGGGTGATTTCCGTCACTATCGCCGCCCGGCTCGCTTACGCTATAGTGATGACATGGGGGCGTCTATCTGACGCTCGTAAGCAGCCGGACGAGCGGCGCGAGCGCCCCAGGGCCATTGCGCCGGCTGCATGAGCAAGCCGGTGGGAGGCGCTATGTTCACGAAGATCCTCGTTCCGTTGGATGGTTCGGCGTTGGCCGAGCAGGCCGTCAGGCCGGCGATGGCGCTGGCGCGGGCGGCCGGCGCAGAGGTGTTGTTATTGCGCAGCGTCGCCAGCGTGCAGCCCATTTTTGTGCTGTCGTCAGCGTTAACAGGGCAGTTCGAGAGTGGCGGGGACGATGATGGGCTGGCCAGCCGCCAGCAGGCGGCCCACGAGTACCTGACCGGTATCCAACGGCGCTACGAACAGCCGGGTGGCGTGGTTCGCGTGGTGGCCGAGATAGGCGAACCGGCGGCGGCCATCGTCGATGTGGCCCGCGAGCGGGGCGTCGATCTGATCGTCATGAGCACCCACGACGGGACGGGCGTGCGGCGCGCGGTCTGGGGAAGTGTCACCGAGCGCGTGCTTCACGGCGCGGACTGCCCGGTGCTGGTGATACGCTCGCCCGCTCCTATCCGGCGCGTGGTGATTGCGCTGGACGGCTCCGAACTGGGCGAGCGCGTCTTGCCGCCGGCGCTGGCCGTCGCGCGCGCGTTGGGGGCGCAGGTGATCCTGTTGCGTGTCAGCGACGCGCCGGTGCTGAACCCGCTGGAGATCAGCATGATGTGGGATATGGAGCCGTCCGTGGCCGACCAGGATATGCTGGCCGCGGCGCGGCGGGCGGCCGGGCGCTATCTGGACGACGTCGCCGCGCGGGCGGGTCTGTCGGAGGGTGATACGACGCTGGTTCTGGAGGGCGCGCCGGCCGACCGCATCGACGAGTATGCCCGGCTGACCGACGTCGACCTGATCGCCATGAGCACCCACGGCCGCACCGGGCTGCGGCGCTGGCTCTACGGCAGCGTGACCGCCCGGGTGATGCGCGGCTGCAATCGCTCCATGCTCATTGTCCGGCCGCCGGCTGAAGCGCTGCGCGGCTGAGCGGGCGGGCCATAGGACGCTGATGACGCCGGCAGGGATTCCCATCGGCGTCAATTGGCATGATCGGCGTCATCTGTGGGCCATGCCTCCGCTCCCATTCAGGCACGGCGCTTTTCGTGCTATGATCGGGCCATGAGCGCGATGTATACCACTGTCCTCTCGGCGGCCGAGGTAGCCGCCCACCTGGGCGAGCCTGCCTGGGTCATGATCGATTGCCGGTTCGACCTGATGGCCCCCGACGCTGGGGAACAAGCCTACCGGGCCGGCCATATCCCCGGCGCGGTCTATGCCCACCTGGACCGCGATCTGTCCGGCCCACGCCGGCCCACGGGCGAGGGCGGCCGCCACCCGTTGCCCGCGCCAGCCGAGTTGACGCGCACCTTCGGCCAATGGGGCATCGGCCGCGGGACGCAGGTCGTGGCCTACGACGCCCAGAGCGGCCACTACGCCGCCCGATTGTGGTGGCTGCTGCGCTTCATGGGGCACGAAGCCGTGGCCGTGCTTGACGGCGGCTGGCCCGCCTGGCTGGCCGAGGGGCTGCCGGCAACGACAGCGACATTCGCGCCGCCAGCCCGCCTTTTCGAGGGCGCGCCCCATTGGGAATGGCTGGCGCCTCTGGAAGCCGTCACCGCCGCGCCGCGGTTGGTGGACGCCCGCGCGCCGGAGCGCTACCGCGGCGAGACGGAGCCGCTCGACCCGGTGGCGGGCCACATCCCCGGCGCGCTGAACCGGCCCTACACCGCCAACTGGGACGCCGCCGGCCGTTGGCGGGCGCAGGAGGCGCTGCTGGCCGAGTTCCTGGACCTGCTGGGCGACGCGCCCGCGGAGGAGGCTGTGTTCTATTGCGGTTCCGGCGTCTCGGCCTGCGTCAATCTGCTGGCCATGGCCCGCGCCGGGCTGCCGGCCGGTCGCCTCTATCTCGGCTCGTGGAGTGAGTGGAGCCGGCTGGGCGGCCCCGTGGCGCTTGGCGCGGCGCGCGGAGCCGGAGAGGACAGCCGCCCGTCTTCCTGACCTACCCTATTGCGGTAGACTGTGGCAGTATGTTACACTGCTGCCATTCAAGCGGATGCGCGGCGACCACAGTAGGGGTTCGTGGCGATGCGCACGAACGAGCTTGGCCACACAACGCAGTCAAGGAGAATACGAATGGAGACCCAAAGCAAGAACCGTTTTGTCCGTGGCCTGATGATCATGGGGGTGCTGCTCCTGGCCCTGTTGCTGGCGTCGGCCGTCGCGGCGCAGGATGCGCCCTCCGCCCAGGACGCGCCAGCGGCGGCGACGGCGGCAACCCTGACTCTTGGCGTGACCACGACCCCCGCCGGCGGGCAGGGCTTCTGGCTGACGGCCGTTTCCTTTCAGGGTTCGTGGGGCCGGTTTGGCAAGGGCAACGGCCAGTATCGCCAGCCGCGGGACGTAGATCAGGACGCCGCCGGCAATATCTACGTCAGCGACCACCGTAACAGCCGCATCCAGAAGCTCAGCGCCACCGGCGTTTTTATCGAGAAGATCGGCCGGTCGGGGCGCGGCGCGGGCCGGCTGCTGCGGCCCAATGCCATTGCCATCAGTGGCAACCTGCTGTTCGTGGCCAACACCGAAAACCACCGCATCACTGTCTACAACACGACCAGCGGCGCGCTGGTGCGCGAGTGGGGCGGCCAGGGCACAACCAACGGCAAGTTCAACATGCCCAACGGCGTCGCCATTGGCCCGGATAACAACGTCTATGTGTCGGACACGTTCAACCATCGCATCCAGGTCTTCACCCAGGAAGGGACTTTCCTGCGCCAATGGGGTTCCCAGGGCGCGGGCGACGGTCAGTTGAATTTCCCGGCCCACCTGGACTTCGACGGCGCGGGCAACCTCTACGTGGCCGATTCCAACAACAATCGCATCGTCGTCTACAACACCGATGGTGTCTTCCAACGCAAGTTTGGCGTCTCGGGCACAGGGCCGGGGCAATTCCGCGTCCCCGTCGGCGTGGAGGTCGGGGCGGACGGCTATCTCTACGTGAGTGAGGCCTTCGGCAATCGCATCCAGAAGCTGACGACCAACGGCGTCTATATTGCCCACTGGAGCGAGGCCGGCGGCGCGGCCATCTCCCGGCCGAACGGGCTGCTCGTCGTGGGCAATCGGGTTTATGCCACTGATCTCGACGCCAACCGTATCCAGATCTACGCCCAGGCTTCGGCCACTCTGAATGACGGCGGCCAGCAGGCCCTGACGCTGCCGGCCGGAACCTACAACGTGACGCAAGCGCCCAAGACAGGCTGGACGTTTGACAACGCCACGTGCAGCGGCGGCAACCCGACGGCGATCACCTGGGGCGCGCGTCTAACGCTGGCCGATGGCGCGTCGGTAACCTGCGCCTTCGCGAGCCACCAGTAAGACGGCCAACGGGACGGCCCGTCGCCCGGCGCGACGGGCCGTCCCGCCTAGCGCTCTTCTCGTCCTGCCTTCAACTCCGTTTGCAACTGGGTCAGTTCGGCCCATTGGCCAGTCGCCGCCAGGTGCGCCTGGCGCGGCCACGTGGCCGGATCGGCCAGCCGGAAGCGACGGCCCGCCCCGGCCAGAACCTCGCGCAGGCGCTCAACGGGTGTCTCGGCCAGCTGGCCCAGGTCGTTGACGCCGTTCTCGATGAGCAGCGCGGCGATCTTGGGGCCGATGCCCTCGACCAGTTGCAGGTCTTGCGGGCGCGGCTCCAGGCCGCCGAATTGCATCACCTTGTCGCTGAAGCTGCCCCGCTCGGTGGCCGAGCGCATGGTCGCCGCCGGCGCGACAGGGCTGCGCGAGGCCACCACCACCACCGCGCCATAGGGCTGGCCCGTCTCGTCCTCGGTCATGCCCATATAGATGGCGACATCGGCGTCGTCGATGGCTTCGCCGAGGTCTTCTTCCAGGGCCAGCAGCGCCCCTTCGACCGCTGCCTGCTCCAACTCCAGCAGTTCATCTTCAGAGGCGATGGCGTCCACGACCATGATGGCTGTCTCGCTCTCGCCGGCCGGCGGTTCTTCGCCGCTGGCCGGGGCGGCGACGGCCAGCACTGTGGCCACGTCGCCTTCGTCGCTCTCGTCCACCTGCGTGTAAACAGCCAGATCGACCGTGCCCTCGCCGCCGTGGCCCTCGTGCAGCACGGCAATCGCCTCGGCGATCGCCGCTTCCTCTAGCGCCTCGACTTCCAGCTCCGAAGCGACATCCGCCCGGCGCACAGCGACGACGGCATCCAGCGGTTCGCCCTCTTCCCCCGTCCACTCCAGCAAGCTGGCCTCGACCGGGGGGAAGTCGGCCACGCGGCCGGCGGCCATGTCCAGGGCCTCCTCGGCCGCGCGCTCCTGTTGCTCAGCGTCGATCTCTTCCTCCAGCGCGGCCACCAGGTCGGCCAGCGCATCGGCTTCCGCCGGCGCGGGCGTCGCCTCGGCCTCCATGGCCTCCGGGTCAGACCGCAGCCAGGTCAGGGCTTCGCTGCGGTGGGCGATGCTGGCTCTCAGAACGTCCTCGCCTTCCATAGCCATCGCGGCGGCGTCGACGAGGGCCTCGTCCAGTTCTTCCTCGGCCGCCTCGGCCAGCCGTTCCGCCTCGGCTTCGGCCTCCAGGGCCGCGCCTTCGGCGGCCTCCTCGCGCACGGCCAGCGGGCGCAGTTGGAGGCCCAGGGCGTCGATATACCAGTCGCAGCGGCCAAACAGGCCGGCGACCTCCTCGCCCGGCGAGGCCAGGAGCGTGTATTCGCGCTCGCCGCCCTCACCGCCGAAGAGATCGGAGACGCGCTTGTTGGTGTGGAAGCGCACGCTATCGACGTACCAGCCGCAGCGCCCGCTGATGCCGGTCAGATATTCATCCTCGTCCAGATAGAAAGTGTGGTGATAGCCGCCCAGGCCGCCGATGGGCGGGTGGCTGCCGGGCGCGCCGTTGCTGTCCACCCACTCGAGGCGCAGGGCGTCGAGCACCCACTCGGCAAAGACGTGGACGGCCGTTAGGCGGGCATCGTCGGGGATCGTGTAGCCGTCGAACGGCCGCCCACCCTCGCCGCCAATCGGCCCAAGTTGCTTTGGCTCCATGCTGTTTGTCCTCCTCGTAGCGGATCGCTACTAAAATGCGGGATTACACCTGGGATTGGGATTGCTATGGCCCAGACAGCCGGTCAGGCATTGCGCCGGGCTATGACGACGCGGCCAACACAGGCAGGAAGAGCGTGCCGCCCGTCGCCGGCGGGTTATCGTCGCCGATCAGGCCGTCGGCAAAGGTGAATACAGCCAGCGTCTGGTTTGTGCCGTCGCCCACCAGGAAGAGGGTGGTCTTGGTGCCCTCGGCCAGAGTCAGCACCGGCGGGTCGATGACTACCGGGCCGAGGCAAGAGCCGCCGGCATTCAGGCGGGTGATCTTCAGGTCATAGTCTCCGACAGGCAGCAGACGATAGGATGTCGTGCGCGTATAGCGCAGCCCGGCCGCGGTGGCGTTGAACAACTCGCCCGTCTGGCTGCATATATCGACCTTCGTATCATCAATGGTCGCGCCGATGGCGGCCACGTGGGTGATGCGCAGCCCGGCCCGGCCGACGCCCGGCTCGGCCAGATTCTCGTCGAGCACCAGCAAGTCCAGAGGCACCTGGCTGTCGTCGCCAATGACAACGATGGATGTATCGCCGTCGGCCAGGGCGTGCGGCTCGGCCAGGACAACAGCGCCATCGCGCAGCACTTCGATCAGGTGGTCGCCGGCCGCGCCCGGCAGGGTGATATAGGCGCTGTGGCCGCCATAGGCCATCGTTCCGCCGACGGCGGCGCCATCCACGTGGACGGCGATGGAGGCGGCGTCGGAGCCATCAAAAGGGGCCAGGTGGGCGACGCGAACGCGCACGGCCGCCGGCGCATTCGGCTCTGCTTGCGCCGCGGCCACGCTGACAGCCAGCACAGCAACAATAAAGAGGCAGCGCAGAATCGATCGGTTGGACATGACCTTTCTCCTTGCTTTCACGCGTAGCCGGATCGCCTGGCGATGACCGGCCCAGTTGTTGCGGCGGGAAGCGATGCGCCCTTGTCGAGCGTGTCCATTCTACGCCCAATAGCGTGGAGAGCCAACGGCGTTAACGCCCCCTCGCCCCACATGTAAAAAGATCGCCACGGGCTTGCGCCCTGTCGCCCGACGGCTACAATTGTTGTATCTATACAACACAACGCCGCGACGCATGGCCCAAGACCGCAACACACTTCTCGACTTCCTGAGCCGCCATTATACGCTGGACGGCCTGAAGACGCTTTGTTTTAACCTCTTCGTCGATTACGACAACCTGAGCGGCGACACGAAGAATGGCAAGGGGCGCGAGCTGATCCTCCATCTGGAGCGGGCCGGCCGCCTGGGCGACCTGGAGGCCGCCCTCGGGCGGCAGCAGCCGCGGGCCTATGAGCGCGAATTCCTGCGCCCGCCGCCCGTGCCGCCCATCCCTGCCCGGCCCAACCGTGACCCGCGCCAGGTGTTCATCAGCCACGCCCATGAGGACGATGGCTTCGCCCACCGGTTGGCGGCCGACCTATGCGCCCACGGCTGGAACGTGTGGATCGCCCCGGATAGCATCGCTCCCGGCGAAACGTGGGTCGATGCCATCAATCGCGGCCTGGAGGCCAGCAGCTACTACGTTCTGGCGCTGACGCCGGCGGCGTCGGCGTCGCCGTGGGTCAACACGGAGACCAACGTAGCCATCAGTCTGGAACACGCGCGCCTCATGCGCTTTATCCCCCTGGACGTGGCCCCCAGCCGGCCGCCGCCGCTATGGACGGCCTATCAGAATGTGCCCTTCCGCGACGACTATCAGACGGGCCTGGAGCATCTGCTGGCCCGGCTGGAAGGGCGGCCGCCGCGGCCCCAGCCCGCCGGCGACCCCGCCAAACGCCGGGTCGATGAGATGCGCCTCTTTTCTGACCGGCAGTTGCACGAGCGCGCGCGCATCGAGCTGGTGCGCGTGGCCGCGGGGGCGTTCCTCTATGGCGCGCGCGAAGCCGATCCGCGCCACGAGCGGCCGCAGCGATCGGTACGGTTGGGTGAGTACTGGATCAGCCGGGCCGCGGTGACGAACGCGCAGTTTGCCCGCTTTGTGGAGGCCACGGGCTATACCACCACGGCCGAGGCCAGCGGCTTCGGCCGCGTGTGGGTGGGGGGCCGCTGGCAAGACGTGGAGCGCGCCTATTGGCGGCGGCCGGAAGGGCCGCGCAGCAGCATCGAGGAGCGCATGCACCATCCCGTGGTCAGCGTCAGTTGGCACGACGCGCAGGCGTTTTGCGAATGGGCCGGCCTCCGGCTGCCGTCGGAGGCGGAGTGGGAGAAGGCCGCCCGCGGCAGCGATGGCCGTCTCTTCCCCTGGGGCGACGAGCCACCGTCGGGCGGGCGGGCCAACTTCGGCATGGGTCAGGGCGCGACGACGGCCGTGGGCTGCTTCTCGCCCGCGGGCGATAGCCCCTATGGCGCGCTGGATATGGCCGGCAACGTCTGGGAGTGGACGACAGCCGAGGGCAGCGGCGGCAGCGCGCGCGTCGTTCGCGGCGGGGCCTGGCCCAGCGAGGCGCGTCATCTGCGCGTCACCTGGCGCGTAGAGGTCGAGCCGGCGCAGTCGTTTAATACCGTCGGCTTCCGTGTGATTGCCCCGGCCAGATGACGTGCTGGCTGATGGGACTATTGACCAACAGTCGGGGATCAATTAGGCTGCCCTTTCCTTTGAACATTCGGCCCCGTCCATGTATAAAATGCTTGACATTTTCTTGGTACTTTAGTACCATAGCCTTATTGAGATGATGACGGGCAGCTAGCTGTTCCCTAACGCCTGGTCTCATCCCTAAACATGGCCCCGTGGCCGGAAAATGTGCCGGTGTATTGTTTCGTTAGGCATTTCTTTACTTCAACTCTGGGCCACCCATTTCACAGGACAGTATTAGCGCGCTACTTTAGCGGTAGCGTGCTTTTTGATACTGAAACGTAGTACTGGATAAGGAGAACCCGTTTCATGATTCCCACTTTTCGCCGCTCGTCGCTCAGGCGGGTCTTTAGTATCAGCGCTGCCGTGCTGGTGTTGGCTATTGTATTGGTAGCCCCGGCCCTGGCAGCACCCACGCCCACGGTGACCCTGGATTTGCCCGACTCGCCTTTTCTTGGCGAGCCGTTTACATTCACGGCCACCTTCGACAATACTGGCGCTGGCGCGCAAGCCGGCTATGGCCCCTACATCGACCTGTTCCTGCCCATTGGCGGCGCGGACGGCACGAGCGCGGGTGGCCCGAATGACGGCGCTAGTTTCATCAGCGCGACCTACCTGGGCACGGCGGTCACGTCGGCCACGCTGACGTGCGCGCCTGGCGCGACGATCAATCATCCCTACGTCCCTGGCATGACGGTGGTCTGCCCGGCGCTGCCGGTCGGCTTCGATCCGTCCTTTACATGGCAATTCGTCAGCCTGCAACTGCCGTTTGGCTCTTTCACGCCCGGCCAGCCGCCGGCCGAGGTGACCATTACGGCCGACATGAGCGACTTCGCTGACCTGGACAAGGCTCTGCCCTTCCAGTCGCGCGGCGTCTTTCGCTATGGCAACGACCCACTCGACAACCCGGGCAGCGACCCGGCCATTGTTACCCCCTTTACGCAAGAGACACTGACGCCGACGTTGATGACGCTGGATAAGGTCTACATCGGCCCGGAAGACGAGACGGCCACGGGGCCGAACTTCCCGCGGCGGTATGAACTCAACGTCAACATCGCCGACGCGCAGACAATTGACGAGCTGACCGTTACCGATGAACTGCCGGGTAACTTGCAGTACATTGGCATCTTCAGCACCACCCCGGCGGCCACG
>DAOSMQ010000029.1:0-11396 GCA_035372725.1 Promineifilum sp. (SeqCode) | reverse complement strand
GACGACCAGGGCCACGGCACGCACACGATGGGCACCATGGTCGGCACGCAGCCAGACCCGGCGGTCGGCATCGGCATGGCCCCCGGCGCGCAGTGGATCGGCTGCCGCAACATGGAAGATGGCTGGGGCGCGCCGGCCTCCTATGCCGAGTGCTATGAGTGGTTCATCGCCCCCTACCCCTTCGGCGGCGATCCCTTCTCCGACGGCGATCCATCGCGAGCGCCGGACGTGATCAACAATTCGTGGTCGTGCCCGCCCGTCGAGGGCTGCGCCGCTGGCGACGTACTACTGGCCGCGGTCGAGGCCGTTCGCGCCGCCGGCATCCTGTCCGTTCATTCGGCCGGCAACAACGGTTCCGGCTGCGAGACAATCGACACGCCGGCGGCCATCTACGATGCCTCGTTCACCGTTGGAGCGACGGACCACGACAACGTGATCGCCGACTTCAGCAGCCGTGGGCCAGTCATGATCGACGAGAGCGGCCGTCTGAAGCCCGATGTCGTCGCCCCGGGCGTTGATGTACGCTCCAGCTACTTGAATGGCGGCTACGCGACCCTGCAAGGCACCAGCATGGCCGCGCCGCACGTGGCCGGCTTGGCGGCGCTGCTCATCTCGGCCGACCCGGCGCTGGCCGGGCAGGTGGACGCGCTGGAGGCGCTCATTACCGCCAACAGCGTCCACCTGACCGCGACGCAGGATTGCGGCAACATCACCAATCGCGTCCCCAACAACGTCTACGGCTGGGGGCGCATCGACGCGCTGGCCGCCTATGAGGCGCTGGAGCCATCGCAGACATGGCCGTTCCACACCTTTGTGCCTGCCGCGCCCGGCCAATAGGAGCTCACGCCAAGTCGCCAAGTGGCCAAGGCGCAAAGAAGAAACAGCAGATAACAAAGCTTCTTCTTCGCGTCCTTGGCTTACTTGGCGCCTTCGCGTGAACCTGCTTCCAAACTTGGCAATGCCCTGTCGCAATGGCGCCCATGCCTTTACGGCCGTCGCAAAGCCGTTACAATTGCGCCATATTGCCAGAGGTCATGACGTCATGCACTGTCTGATCATTGCCGGAGGGCAAGTCCGCCCCGAAGACCCGCTCTATCCCTATACCAATGGCCGGCCCAAGGCGCTCATCGACATAGGTGGCCAGACGATGCTGGAGCGCGTTGTCGGCGCGCTACAAGCCTCGCGCCACGTGGAGGACATCCTCATCGTCGGCCTTGACCCCGTCGCGGCCGGACAGCGTTTTGCCCGGCCGGTCGAGTCGCTGCCCGACCAGGGCAGCATGGTCGGCAACATGCTGGCCGGCTGCGACTGGTTCCGGCACCACCGGCCCGACGCGCCGGTTATCCTCGGCTGCTCGGCCGACATCCCGGCCATCACCCCGGCGATGGTCGATGCCTTCATCGAGGCTTGCCGGCCGTGGGACCACGCCGTCTATTACAACTTCGTCACCCGGGAGACATTAGAAAGCCGTTTCCCCAACTCCAACCGCACCTACTCCAGGCTCAACGGCCTGGAGGTCGCCGGCGGCGACATGGTGATGGCCCAGCCCACTGTGGCCGACCGCAACCGTGCCCTGATCGACATGCTGACCCAGGCGCGCAAACACCCCTGGCGCATCGCCCGCATCGTCGGGCTGCCCTTCCTGCTGAAGTTCCTTTTCCACCGGGTGACCTTTGCCGACATCGAGGCCACCGCCGGACGCCTCATCGGCGCGCCGGTCAAGATCGTGCTGGGCAGCCCGGCCGAGATGGCCATGGACGCCGACAAGCCCTACCAGGTCGATATGTTGCGCGCCGTCATCGCGCCCTAAGGACTATGAACAACAAGTACATCGCCATCGAAGGCGTCATCGGCGTCGGCAAGACAACGCTGGCCCGTCTGTTGCAACCGCGCTACAGCGCCAGCATCCTGCTAGAGGTCGTTGAGGACAACCCCTTCCTGCCCAAGTTCTACAGCGACCGGGAGCGCTACGCCTTCCAGACGCAGATTTTCTTTCTGCTGAGCCGCTACCACCAGCAGTACCAGGCCATCCCCGCGGCGCTGCAAAAGGGCGCGCTCATCTCCGACTATACCTTCGCCAAAGACGAACTGTTCGCCTGGCTGAACCTGAAGGATGACGAGCTGGCCATGTACGGCCGCGTCCACGCCGCGCTGGGCGAGAAGATTCTCCGGCCCGACCTGATCGTCTTCCTGCGCGCCGACCACGACGTGCTGATGCGCCGCATCGCTCTGCGCGACCGGCCCTTCGAGCGCGACATGGACCCCGACTACATCCGCGAGCTGGCGGAGGCCTACGACGCCTGGCTGTCGCGCCTGACCGACATTCCTGTGCTGACCATCGAAACCAACCATCTGGACTACCTGTCGCGGGCGGAGGATCTCGACCGGGTGACGGCGATGATCGCCGCGGAACTGGAGCGAGCCGCGCCGGCGGGCGCGCCGGAGGCCCAGTTGCGGTCGCTTCAGCAGGGGCGCGTGGCCGCCTTCCAACAGTTCCACCGCGAGCGCGAAGCCACCAACGGCACGGCCGTCGATCCGCTGAGCCACTACCTGCTGCTGGTTGAGGAGGTCGGCGAGCTGGCCACGGCGCTGCGCCATGTGGCGGCCGACAGCCGCGCCGCGGCTGGCAACCCGGCGGCCCTGGCCGAGGCCATCGCCACCCACCGCCCGGCGCTGCGCGAGGAGTTGGCCGATCTGCTGGCCCAACTGCTGAAGTTAGCCAACGACACCGGCATCGACCTGGAACAGGCCTACCTGGACAAAATGCGTCTGCAACTGGCCGCGGCTGTGCCCCATGCTCTCTAGCGCCGGCCACGGTGCCACCGAGCACGGTGCCAGCGGCCATCGTGTCGCCGACTACGACTACGCCCTGCCGGAGGCGCTCATCGCCCAGCAGCCCATCGAGCCGCGCGACGCCGGCCGGCTGCTGGTGCTCGACCGCGACAGCGGCGCGATTGCCCATCGCCGCTTCCGCGATCTGCCCGACTACTTGCGCCCCGGCGACATCCTGGTGGCCAACGACACGCGCGTGCGGCCGGCCCGCCTTTTCGCCCGCAAGCCGACCGGCGGTCGGGTTGAGCTGCTGCTGCTGGAGCAGCGCGGCGACGCCTGGGCGGCCCTCGTTGGCGGCCGGGGCGTGGCCGAGGGACTGACGCTGACGCTGCTCGACCACGCCGGGCAGCCGGCGGAAATCACCGCCGCGGTCGCCGGCCGCGGCCCAGAGGCCCAACGTCTGCTGCGCTTCAGCGCCCCGGTCGAGACGTGGATCGAGGCCCTCGGCTACACGCCCCTGCCGCCCTACATCCACACTGCGCTCGACGACCCGGAGCGCTATCAGACCGTCTACGCCCGCCCGGCGGGCTCGGCCGCCGCGCCCACGGCGGGGCTGCACTTCACGCCGGAGACGCTCCTGGACTTGCGCGCGCGCGGCGTCCTCTTCGCCACGGTGACGCTCCACGTCGGGCTGGATACCTTCAAGCCGGTCAGCGTCGCGTCCGTCGACGACCACGTCATCCACAGCGAGTGGGCGCGCCTGTCGCCGGAGACGGCCCAGCGCATCAACGAGGCCCATCTGGCCGGCGGGCGTATCGTTGCCGTGGGCACGACGACGGCGCGCGTGCTGGAGACAGCCGCCCTGCGCTCGGCCGGCATCACCGGCAGCTTGCAGACCATCAGCGCCCGCGACGCCGCCGGGGAGACCAGCGCGCTCTGCCCCTGGCGGCCGGTCGCCGCCTTCGAGGGGCCGACCGACCTCTACATCTACCCCGGCTATCGCTTCCGCGCCGTGGAGGCTTTGTTGACCAACTTCCACCTGCCGCGCTCCAGCTTGCTGATGATGGTCTCAGCCTTCGCCGGGCGCGAGGCTGTTCTGGCCGCCTACCGCGCCGCTGTGGCCGAAGGCTACCGCTTTTATTCATTTGGCGACGCCATGTTCATTGGCAGCCACCGCGCCGGCGCGCCGGAGCCGGCCCCATGACCACCGGCCCCGGTCTCGAAGGCGACATCCTCATCGTCGACGACGAGGCCACGGTCGTCGAGGTCGTATCGCTCTACCTGCGGCGCGAGGGCTTCCGTGTGCGCGCCGCCCGCGACGGGGCCGAGGCGCTTCTGGCCATCGGGGCCGAGCGGCCGGCGCTGATCATCCTCGACATCATGCTGCCTCACATCGACGGGCTGAGCCTGATGCGCCGCCTGCGGCAGAACCCCGCGGCCAATGTGCCCGTCATCCTGCTGACGGCGCGCGGACAGGAAGCCGACCGCATCGCCGGCCTTGACCTGGGGGCCGACGACTACGTGACCAAGCCCTTCTCGCCTGGCGAACTGGTGTCGCGGGTCAAGGCCGTCCTGCGCCGCGCCACCCGCCCGGCCGATGGCGGTGACGCGCCCATCGACCACGGCGAATTGCGCCTTGACCCGCTGACGCGCGAGGTCGTTGTGCGCGGTCGCCCGGTGGAACTGACGGCCACGGAGTTCAACCTGCTGTGGTTCCTGGCTGCCCATCCGCGGCAGGTCTTCCGCCGCGACAAGCTGCTGGAGGAAGTCTGGGGCTACACCGACTACCTCGATCCGGGCACAGTCACCGTCCACATCCGCCGCCTGCGGGAGAAGATCGAGCGCGACCCGGCCAAGCCGGCCTGGCTGCAAACGGTCTGGGGCGTCGGCTACAAGTTCGAGCCGGGGGCCGAATGACCGGCCGCGTGCCGCCGCGCGGCGGCCGGGAATGGGCGGGCTGGTTTGGCCGCGCGCCGTGGCGCATTCTGGCCGTGGGCATGCTGCTGGCGTTGGGCGTGGCCACGGCGCTGTTCAGCGCGCTGATGGCTCCGGGGCCGGCCGACCTGGCCCAACTGGTGGCCACATTGGCCGTGGCCGCCGTTCTGGCCGTCGCCCTGGGCTATCTGTTCTACCGGCGCGGCTGGGCGCGGTCGTCGTCGCTGATGGTCACAATGGTGATGACCTACCTGTGGGCGGCCCTGGTGACACTGCTACCGGTCTGGTTGTTGCAGCGGCAAATGTTTTTCAGCGAGCACGACCTGGCCCTCAGCGGCGTGCTGCTACTCTTCGCCGCCATCGTCGCCACCACCTACGGCCTGTTCATCGCCACCAGCGTCGCCGACGGGCTGCGGCAGATGGCCGCCGCGGCCAACCGGCTGGCCGCGGGCGACCCGGCGGCGCGCGCGCCCATCACCGGCCGCGACGAGGTCGCCCGCCTGGGCGCGTCGTTCAACGCCATGGCCGACCAGCTCCAAGCCGCCGCCCACCGGCGCGAAGAGGTCGAGACGCTGCGCCGCAATCTCATCGCCTGGACCTCCCACGACCTGCGCACGCCCCTGACAGCCATCCGCGTCCGCGTTGAGGCGCTCCACGACGGCATCGTGACCGAGCCTGAGGAGGTGCGGCGCTACGTCGCCGCCATGCGCGCCGACGTCGTCGCCCTGGATAGCCTGCTGGACGACCTATTCGAGTTGGCCCAACTGGACGCCGGCGGGCCGCCGGCCGCGCGCACGCTCCACGCGCCGGCCGACTTCGTGGCCGACGCGCTGGAGCGCTTCCGGCCGCTGGCCGAGCGACGCGATATCGACCTGATCGGCGAAGCGACGACGACCGCGGCCGTCGCTGTCGAACCGGGCAAGATCGAGCGCGTGCTGGGCAATCTCATCGGCAACGCGCTGCGCCACACCCCGCCGGGCGGGCAGGTGACGCTGGCGGCAGGGGAGACGCCAGAGGGTGTCGTTTTCCGCGTCGAGGATACTGGCCCCGGCTTCAGCGCCGCCGATCTGGCCTATGGCTTCGAGCAGTTCTACCGCGGCGAGGAAGCGCGCACGCGGGCAACGGGCGGCGCGGGGCTGGGCCTGGCTATCGCCCGCGGCATTGTCCAGGCGCATGGCGGCCATATTTGGGCCGAGAATCGGGCCGAGGGCGGCGCGCGCGTTGGCTTCCTGCTGCCGCGGGCGGGCAAAGTGGCGGCCGGCTCCGGCGTGCCGCTAACCGGAAACTAACGCGCGGCGGCTATAATACAATGTGGTTTGTCAGGACGGGCGACAGCAGCTAGAATCACCGGCTGACAAGGAGCGCGAGAGCGCGACCGAGGTTACGACAGATGCCATTGTATACGTATCGATGCAACGAGAACGGCCACGAGTTCCAGGCGCGGCAGCGCATGGTGGACGACCCGCTGACCGAGTGTCCGGTGTGCGGCGGCCCGGTGCGCCGCGTGGTCAGTTCCGTGGGCGTGGTCTTCAAGGGCAGCGGCTTCTACGTGACCGACAACCGCACCAGCAGCGTCAACGGCAAGGGCGGCAAGTCCAAGAGCAAGGACGCCAAAGAGGGCGGCGCAGCCGAGTCGTCGTCCAGTAGCGCCACGACGCCGAGCGCCCCCTCGACACCAGCCGAGTAAGTGCCGGTCTTAGATTTGAAAGCCGCGCGTGCCGGTAATGACCTTCTGGCTATAGTCCTGCACAAACCCCTGTAACTTCTCTGTTAACTGCCCCCACTCTTCGGTCTGCATGATGCGCAGCATATCGTCGGTGGAGTCCATGACCCCTTCGGCCATCTTCTGCTCACACGAGCCATAGGCCGTGTACCACACCTGAATGTCGCCCATGCCCAACTTGTTCATGGACGGGATCAGTTCGTGGACAAGGAACTCGAAGTACTCCGATTCCATCTCGTGACGCACATTCCAGCGCATGATCAGCTTTGCGGTCATGATGTTTTCCCCGCTGGTGCTAGGGCTACCCCGCCGGGACTTGCTCTTTGAAGGCCAGGGTGATGACTTCGGTCTCCTGGGGCAGGCTATCGGCCCCACCAATCTTCAGGCTGGTCTCGTGCTTGGCTTCGGTGACACCCATTTCCTTCAGGAACTTTTCCAGCGGCTCCAGAGGCATCGTCAGGCCAGGTACCTGGTAGTGCATGGGCACGACAATGTTCGGCTCTAGCATAGAGACCAATTCGGCCGCGCCGGCGGCGTTAAGACTGCTGCCCCCACCCACGGGTACAAGCAGGATGTTGACCATTTCCAGGTCTTCGATCTGCTTCTGCGAGGGCACATCGCCGAGGTCGCCCAGGTGGGCGACAGTCAGGCCATTGTAGTCATATAGATAGACGATGTTGTTGAACTTGCCTGTCTTGCTGGGCGTGGCGATGCCCGTGACGAAGACGCTGCCGATCTCATATTCGCCGGGGCCGGTCAGGCGATGCTCCGCGCCAGTGATGCCGCCGGCGTAGTTATGCCCTGGGGCGTCGTGGCTGATGGTGACGATATCGGCGCGCAGCTTCAGTTCGCCCAGCCCCACGGCCGGCGCGAACGGGTCAGTGACGATGGTAGCCAACTTGCGCTCGGTAATCCGGAAACAGCTCAGACCATACCAGGTGATTTCCATTAGGGTGATGCTCCTCAAAAGATCAGGGCTATTATAGCCGAGGGAACTCATGGCTCAAAACTGGCACACCTTGCTCGTTGGTGGCGGCCGCCGCGATGGCGACGCCGAGACCGTCCTGCGTCTGAGCTTGCCCGCGGGCGGACGTGGCTATGCTGACGCGCAGATCGACGACTATGGTGGCCCGCGGCCGGCGGGCGCGCCCCGCTTTCGCCATCAGCCCGGGCTGGTCCTATCGTTACGGGCGCGCTTTTCGCCCGACATCGCGGGCACGGCCGGCTTCGGCTTCTGGAACGCGCCCTACGGCGACCCGGCTACGCGACGGCTGGCCCTGCCCGCCGCGGCGTGGTTCTTCTACGCCTCTGCCCCCAACGACCTGCCCTTCGCGCCGGAACCAGGCCGCGGCTGGTTCGCGGCCACGCTCGATAGCGGCGCGCCGCGCGCCCTGGCATTGCTGCCGCTCGCCCCGGCGACGCTACTGCTGAACCAGTTCGGCCCGTTGCGCCGCCGGCTATGGCCAGCTGTCCGCCGCAGGCTGGGCATCAGCGCCGCGCCGCTGGCGGCGGCGCGACCGGCGGCCACGCCCGACACCTGGCGCGATTACCGGCTCGAATGGCGGCCCGACGGCTGTTGCTTCCTCGTCGATGGCGCGCCCGTCCTGACGACGACGACTAGCCCACGCGGGCCGCTTGGCTTCGTGTGCTGGGTCGATAACCAGTACCTTGTCCTGACGCCGCGCGGCCGCTTCCGGAGCGGGTACTTGCCCGTAGCCAGCGAACAGTGGTTAGAGGTGGCCGAGGTCGCCATCCGGCCGCCGGCCAAACGTTGATTTAATTGACACGTACCCGGCTTTTCCTTTAGAATTTCCAGACAGTCTCTCTGTGTCGCGGCGACCATGACACCGATCTCGCAGTAACAGGAAGTGAGGTCATGCCGAGCAAACTTGGGCCCCATTTCATTGGTACGCCTGGACTGCCGCGCTGGCTCGAAGCCGGCGCGCGCGTCTTCAAGTTCGATCCGTCCAGCCTCGGCGCGAGTGACCAGATACCGGCCGGCCCCCTGGTCGTCGGCAAGCTCGACCAGCGTGAAGACCACCTCGACCTGACCGACTGGAAGGCGTACATGAACGGCGGCGGGACGCCGGCGACCGTCGCCGCCCACCGTTTTAACGTCCAGCGGGAGATCTTCGTCGGCGGCAACAAGCCGCGTGTCGATCGCTACCTGGTCAACCCGCGCATCGACGTGTGGGAGGACGACAACGAGGTCGTGCCCGACAACCCCGACGAGGCGCGCTGGTACAGTGACTACTGCATCGAAATGATGCGCCTGTACGAGTCCATTGGCCGCCGCCGGGCCAACTTCTGCTTCGCCGTGGGCACGCCCGACGTCCGCCCCGGCGACCCGGCCGACGTCTGGCCCCACCTGCTGCCGGCCATCCGCCACGCCCACGATCACGGCCATTACCTGGCCCTGCACGAATACATGGGCTACGAAGCCGACCTGGGCGTGGGCTGGAAGCAGATCGACAGCCAGCGCCGGCTGACGCGCCGCTGGCACGGCCGCCGCGACCCCAGCGGCCAACCGGACGAGAGCTACCCCTATGGCTACGTCGCCCTGCGCTACCGGCTCGTCTACGACACCTATCTGCGCCCGGCCGGCCTGGCCGGCGTGCCGCTGCTGATCACCGAACTGGGCTGCGACAGCGTCGAGACAGTAACGCCCGCCGGCGGCAGCGTCGGCACGTGGCAGGAGCACCGCGCCTTCTGGAGCGCCGCCGGCCACGACCCGGAGGCGACCTACGCCGACATGCTGACCTGGTATGACCACCACATCCGCCAGGACGCCTTCGTGCGCGGCGCGATGATCTTCACCGTTGGCTCCGTCGGCATCTGGGCCAAGTGGGACATCGCCGGGACGAGCGTCGAAGAGCGCGTCCTGACCTACATCACGTCCGAACAGAACAAGGAAGATGAGACCATGACCGATCGCCCGCAGCCCGTCACGCCTGCGACCCAGGGAGCCGCCGCCCCGGCCGAGTTGGCCAGCATGAATGCCGCCGAAACGGCCGGCTTTACGTCCGACACGGACATGAACCGCGTCCCGGCCGGCGCGCCCTTTCGGGCCACGTGGACGTTCCGTAACAGCGGCCAGAGCACCTGGAGCGGCGACTACCGGCTGGCCTACGCCGACACGCCCCACCCCGAGACAGTCAACAACGCCCGCTCGACGCTGGGCGCGGCAGCCAGCCACACCCTGGCCGAGTTAGGCGCGCCACCGGTGAGGCCGGGCGAGACGGTCGCCCTGACGCTGACCTTCCACGCGCCGGCCGCGCCGGGAACCTACGCTACCAACTGGCAGTTGGCCGCGCCCGACGGCCAGCGCTTCGGCCCCGTCCGCTGGCTGCGGGCCGTCGTCGTCGCCGTGGCCGAGGCGGGCACGCTACGCTATGAGGTCGTCAGCTTCAACAACACGGCCGGCGACGTCAACACCCTCCAGCCGGGGCAGGAGTTCAGCGGCACCTGGACGCTGCGCAACACCGGCGACCGCGCCTGGGACGGCGACTTCCGCGTGGCCTACCTCGACAGCGCCGTGAACGACACGGCCAACACCGTCCGCGACCCGATGGGGGCCAAGCCGGTCGCCACGCTGCGCCAGGCCAGCGGCCGGGAGCGCGTCGCCCCCGGCGAAACGGTGGCTATCCGCTTCGACCTGGTGGCTCCGGCCGCGCCGGGGGCCTACAGCTTCCACTGGCAGTTGGAGAGCGCTACGGGCGAGGCCTTCGGTGGCGTGCGCTGGCTGCGCATTGGCGTGGTGGGCGCGCCCGACGACACGCAGCGACCGCGGCCGACGCCAGACGGCGGCCGGGTGCAGTTCGGCATGAACGTCAACCCGGAAGTGCACGGCCTGGACGTGGAGCGGCTGAGCGGGCTTAGCTGGGTGCGGTTCGTCTTCTTCGCCTCGCGCCTCAACCTTAGCCCGGAGGAGGCCTACCAGCGTCGCTACCGGGCCTGGATTCAGACCTACGCCGCCGCCGGCATCCGCTCGCTGGTCATCCTGCACCAGGATACTGAGTGGGGTAACGCGCCGTGGCAGAATGGCGGCTGGGAGCAGTATGCCGAGACGTTCGCCAAGGCCTGCGGTCGGGTGGCCGCGGCCTGCTCCGAGTTCGGCGACTGCGTCGCCTACCAGATCTTCAACGAGCAGGACAGCGGCCCCGACAACAAGTCGGCCATCGGCATCCCCGCCGAGCACTACGCCCTCATCCTCGACCGGGCGCAAGAGGCCATCCGTCGCAACCACCCCGGCGCGGTCGTCATCTTCGGCGGTTTGAACACCGGCCCGGAGAAGGCCATCGCCTACACGCGCGCGGTGCAAACCCGGCTGGGCGGCCGGCTGCCGGTCGACGCGCTGGCCATCCACCCCTACGGCCGCTACGTCAAAAAGATCATCTTCAACTATGGCTCCATCGGCAAGCTGAGCGACTCACTCGACCGCTTCCACAAGGCCTTCCCCGGCAAGCCTATCTGGATCACCGAGGTCGGCGCGGCCAGCGACAGCGTCATCGGCCCGGAGCACTACGGCGACATCGCCGACTATATGCGCGAGTTCGTCGATGAACTGATCGATAACTACGCCGACGTCGTGCCGGTGCTGATCTGGTTCGCCTGGACAGACCGGATGCGCAACTCTGGCATCCTGACGGCCGACGGCAAGCCCAAGACCGGCATCTTCGACGTCTTCCAGTATATGATCGCCCGCGGCAAGGAGATTCCGGAGGAACTGGAGTCGTTGGCCGTCTCTGGACTAGAGGCGCTGGATGTGTCAAAGGCAGACTTCCTGTCCTTCAACACCACCCTGGCCAACCACGTCGCTGTGCCCGCCGGGACGGCCTTCACCAACCGTTGGCGCTTCCGCAACAGCGGCGCGACGACCTGGGGCGACGGCTTCCGGCTGGCCTACGTGCCCGACGGGGCCAACAGCGACCCGATGACGGCTCAGACCGACGTCGGCCTGTCCGCG
>DAOSMQ010000028.1:6904-11397 GCA_035372725.1 Promineifilum sp. (SeqCode) | reverse complement strand
GGCGCGGCCCGGCGGCGGGTGGGCGGTTTCTCCGGCGGCATGAAGCAGCGCCTCGGCCTGGCCCAGGCGCTCATCCACCGGCCGGGCGTACTCATCCTCGATGAGCCGATGGCCGGCCTTGACCCCGCCGGGCGGCGCGATGTCCTTGACCTGCTCGAAGCCCTCCGCGCCCACGTGACCGTCTTCTTCTCCACCCACATCCTCAGCGACGTGGAGCGCGTCTGCGACAGGATCGGCATCCTCCACGAGGGGCGGCTGATCGAGGTGGCCGGCCGCGAGGAATTGCTGTCGCGCTACACCTCCGACGTGGCCGAACTGGTCGTGCCCGAGGAAACCGCCGGGCGGCTGCCCGCCTTCGCCGCCGCGCTGGCGGCCGAGCCGTGGGTGGCCGGCGTCACGACCGAGGCCAACCGCGTCCGCGTGGCCGCGGCCGACGCCGCCGCCGGGCAGGCCGCCCTGCTGCCGCTTGTCGTCGCCCACAACTTGCCGCTGTTGCGCTATGAGTGGGTGCGGCCCAATCTGGAGGAGATTTTCCTCAGCTTGAGCGAGGAGGCGGCATGAGCATCCTTTATGCGATCACCGTAGCCCTGATGCTCCTCGTGCCCGTGGGCGTGGCTGTGGCCCTGCGCCGCCGCTTCCGCGCGCCGTGGCTGCTCTGGTCGGCCGGGGCGGTGGCCTTCTTTCTGTCACAGGCCTACCACCTGCCACTTAACAACTGGCTGGCCGACATCGGCCTGATCGGCCCGGTGGCGGCCGGCGCGCCGGATTTGCTGCGCACGGCCGTCGTCCTGGGCCTGTCGGCCGGCGTGTGCGAGGGGCTGATGCGCGCCGCGGCCTTCTGGCTGCTCCACCGGCGCGGGTTGGTCGGGCGTTGGTCAGGCGGCGTCATGGTTGGCCTGGGCCACGGCGGCCTGGAGGCGATGATCCTGGGCGCGTTCACGGCTCTGTCGGTGGCCGGCCTCTTCGCCCTGCGGGGTACAGACCTGACGGCGCTGAACCTGCCGGCGGCGCAACTGGCGGCGTTGGAAGCGCAACTGGCCGCGGTGGCGACGCCCTCGGCGGCCTTCCTGCTGCCGTTGGTCGAGCGCCTGCTGGCGATGGCCCTCCACGTGGCTATCTCGCTGCTGTTCTGGCTGGCCTTCCGGCGGCGCAACGTCCTCTATGCCATCGCCGGCGTCCTCTACCACGCCCTCGTGGACGGCGCGCTCGTTTACATCGGGCCGGCGGTCAGCAACGCCTGGCTGCTGGAGGGGCTGGTGGCCCTGCTGGTCGTGCCCGGACTGGCGCTCATCGGCTGGACCTACCGGCGCTATGGCGTGGCCGAGCCGCCCCATCGCCCACGTCCGTTGCGCGAGGAGTGGGCGCAATACGCCGCCCTGCTGCGCAAGGAACTGCTGGAGCAGTGGCGCACGCGCCGGGCGCTGGTCGTCGGCGTTGTCTTCATTCTCTTCGGGCTAACGTCGCCGCTGCTGGCCCGCTTCACGGCCGACCTGTTGCGCAGCGTGCCCGGCGCGGAGCAGTTCTCTGGCCTGGTGCCGGAACCGAAGACGGCCGACGCCGTGACCCAGTACGTCAAAAACCTGACCCAGTTCGGTTTCATCATCGCCATCCTGCTAGGCATGGGCGCGATCGCTGGGGAGCGCGAACGGGGCACGGCGGCCATGACGCTCAGTAAGCCCATCCCGCGCTGGGCGTTCGTCCTGGCCAAGTTCGACGCGCAGGCGCTCGTCTATCTGGCGGCGCTCCTGCTGGCCGGGCTGGGGGCGTGGTTCTACACCGGACAGCTCTTCGAGCCGGGGCTGGCGCTGGGGCCGTTCATGGCCGGCAACGTCTTCCTGTGGCTGTGGCTGCTGGCCTTCGTCGCCGTCGTGCTGCTGGGCAGCGCCCTCGGCCGGACGACGCTGCTGGCTGCCGGGCTGGGGCTGCTGGGCTGCGTCATCGTGCTCGTCGGCGGGGCCTTCCCGCAGGCCGCGGCGCTGTTGCCGGCCGGCCTGGTGGCCTGGATTAGCCAGCTGGGTATCCCCGACCCACAGCCGGTCAACGGCTGGGGCGCGCTGGCCGGGTCGCTGGTGCTGATCGCCTTCTGCCTGATCACGGCCGTGGGCGTGGTCGAGCGGCAGGAGGTCTAGAGTCTGGGCTTTAACGCCGAGTTAATGATCGAAGGGATTAGGTTCCAGGGGCCAGGTTCCAGGGAAGAGCGTTCTTCCCCCTGGAACCTGGAACCTAATCCCTAGCCCCTAATCCCTTCATTGCCTACCCGGCGCGCACAGGTTCTAATTACGCTATGGTATCATCCACACAGACCATCCTCGACCACATTCGCGGCCAGCGCGCCGACATGGTCGCCCTGCTGGCCGACCTCGTCGCCGCCGAGTCGCCCTCCGACGCGCCGGAGACGCAGGCCGGCCCCATTGGCATCCTCTACGAGCAATTCGACCGCCTCGGCTACCACGTCCGCCACACGCCGGGCGCGCGCACCGGCGGCTACCTGATCGCCCGCCACCCGGCCGCCGGGGAGCGCCCGACACAACTCCTCCTGGGCCACTGCGACACTGTCTGGGCCGTGGGCACGCTGGCGGAGATGCCGCTGGAGGTGCAGGACGACGTCCTGCGCGGGCCGGGCAGCTACGACATGAAGGCTGGGCTGGCGCAAGGGTTATTCGCCCTACGCGCCCTGCATGAGCTGGGGCTGGAGCCGCCGCTGGCCCCCGTTTTCCTGATCAACACCGACGAAGAGATCGGCAGCATCGAGTCGCGGCCGGTCATCGAGCAGTTGGCGCGCGAGTCGGCGCGGGCCCTGGTGCTGGAGCCGGCCGCCGGGCCGGACGGCGCGTTGAAGACGGCGCGCAAAGGCACGGGCGACTTCGAGATCGTCGTCCACGGCCGCGCCGCCCACGCCGGGCTGGAGCCGGAGAAGGGCATTAATGCGATTGTGGGCATGGCCGAGATCGTCCGCACGCTGGCGACGCTCAACGACTACCCGCGCGGCGTCTCCGTCAGCGTCGGGCTGATCAGCGGCGGGTTGCGCACCAACATCATCCCGCCGGAGTGCCGCGCCGTGGTCGACGTCCGCGCCGTGACCGTGGTCGACGCCGAACGGCTGGAGCAGGCCATTCGCGTCCTGCCCGCGCCGCTGCCGGGCACGACGGTGACGGTCAGCGGCGGCTTCGACCGCGCCCCGCTGGAGCGCACGCCGCGCAATGCCGCCCTGTGGGAGCTGGCGCGGGACGTGGGCGCGGAGATGGGCCTGGCGCTGACGGAGACGGCCGTTGGCGGCGGCTCCGACGGCAACCTGACCAGCCCCTTCACGGCCACTCTCGACGGCCTCGGCCCGGTTGGCGACGGCGCGCACGCCCGTCACGAGCACGTCATCATCTCCAAGATGGTCGAGCGCAGCGCCCTGCTGGCGGCGCTGCTGATGAGAGCCTAGCGGCCACATTCGCGGATAATACGACCATGACCCGACTTACCTGGGAACCCATTACCCTGCGCCTGCGCACGCCTTTCCGCGTCAGCTACGGGGCCAGCGAGACGCGCCGCGCCCACTGGTTGCGCCTGGCCGGCGACGAGGGCTGGGGCGAGGGCACCATCCCGCCCTATTACGGCATCAGCGATGAGGCTATGGCCGCCGTTTGGGCCGCGGCCGACCGCCTGGCCGCCCCCTTTCCCGACGACCCGGCCGGCATCCCCGCCTGGCTGGCCGCCGAACCGGCCATTGCCGCCGGCCCGGCCCCGGCTCGCGCCGCGCTCGACCTGGCCCTGCATGACCGCATCGGCCGCCGCCTGGGCCAACCGCTGCACGCCCTGCTGGGCCTACCCGTGCCCCGGCCGCTGCCGACGTCGTTCACGCTGGGCATCGACGCGCCGGAGGTGATGGCCGAGCAGGCCGCCGCGCTGCATGATTGTTCCGTCATCAAGCTCAAGCTGGGCGGCGACGACGGCGGCGACGTGGCCCGCGTGGCCGCCGTGCGCGCCGCCCGGCCCGACGTGACCCTTTACGTCGATGCCAATGCTGGTTGGTTGCCCGACGACGCCATCGCCCAGATCGAGCGGATGCTGCCTTACGGCGTCGCCCTGGTGGAGCAGCCTGTGGCCAAGGGCGACATCGCCGGTATGGGCCGGGTGCAGGCGGCCTGCGCCGTGCCCGTGGTGGCCGACGAGTCGCTGCAATCGCTGGCCGACGTCGACCGGCTGGCCGCGGCCGGCGTGCGCGGCGTCAACCTGAAGCTGATGAAGCTTGGCGGGCTGGCCGCCGGGCTGGCGGTGTTGCGCCGCGCCCGCGCGCTGGGGCTGGGCGTCATGCTCGGCTGCATGGTCGAGACGGCCGTCGGGGCCACGGCCATGGCCCACCTGATGGGCCTGGCTGACTGGCTAGACCTGGACGCGCCCTGGCTGGTGGCCGATGACCCCTTCGACGGCCTGACCTACGACGACGCCGGCCGCGTCCACGTGCCCGACCGGCCCGGCATCGGCGTCATAAGACGATGAAGGAT
>DAOSMQ010000028.1:0-6804 GCA_035372725.1 Promineifilum sp. (SeqCode) | reverse complement strand
AAGAAGGAAGAGCCTCACGCAAAGACGCAAAGACGCCAAGAAGAATCTTTTCTTTGCGTCTTTGCGTCTTTGCGTGAGGGTTTTCCCTACAAGGACAAATGTACATGGACGATCAACTACTGACCGCGTTGGCCGAAGCCTGCGCCCCCTTCGGCGACGGGCGCTTCCACGTTTGCGAACTGACTATTGCCCCCGGCGACGGCCGCGTCTGCCTGCAAGGCCGCGTGCTCGACACGGCCACCCGCGACGCTGTCCTCGCCCGCTTGCGGCAAGAGTTGCCCGACGTGCGATGGGACGCCGAGGGGGTGGATGTGCTGCGCCAGGCACGGCCGCAGCGCCTGACCGTGGCCACCAACCTGACCGGCTTGCAGCGCTCGCCGTCGTGGCTGGGCGAACAGCAGAGCCAGCCGCGGGCCGGCGCGGCGGTCGAGGTGCTGGCGGAGGACGAGCGCTGGGTCTTCGTCCGGCTCGACGACGGCTATCTGGGCTGGATGTACCGCGCCTACCTGAGCGAGGCGGCCGCGCCATCGCCAACCCACCAGGTTGCCGCGCCCTTCACGCTGCTCTACGCCGGGCCGAACTACCTGGCCCCGGTGGTCACGCGCCTCTTCGCGGGCACGCCCGTAGCTGTGGAGACGCAGGACAACGGCTGGGCGCGGCTGGCCAGCGCGGCCGGGGAGGGCTACGCCGACCCGATGGATCTGCGCCCGCTGGCCGACGACCGGCCGCTCGACATCCGCCGCCGCCATATGGTTCATCACGACGCGCTGCAATTCATTGGCGTGCCCTATCTCTGGGGCGGCACGTCTGTCCACGGTATCGACTGCTCCGGCTTCGCCCAGTTGCTCCACCAGCTGGCCGGCGTCGTCACCCCGCGCGATGCCGACCAGCAGTTCGCCGCCGGGCGGCCGGTGGAACCGCCCTTTGCGCCGGGCGACTTGTTCTACTTCGGCGCGCCGGGCGACCACCGCGATGTCAGCCACGTCGGCGTCAGCATGGGGCCGGAGGTGGAGCCGGCGGGGTGGGGGATGATCCACAGCAGCCGCGGGCGCAACGGCGTCTACGTGGACAACGTGCAGGCAGTGGCGTCGCTGCGCGAGCGCTTCCTGGGAGCGCGGCGATTCCTGAGTGAATGAGGGCCGCTTGACAAAACGTACGCGATCACGCACCTTTCCTGCGGAGGTGTTCCATGACGACGCTCAGCGCCACCGAAGCGCGTACGAACCTGTACAAGCTGCTCAACCAGGTCAGCGAAACCCACGAGCCGGTGTTGATCACTGGCAAACGGGGCAATGCCGTCCTGGTTGCCGAAGAGGATTGGCGGGCGATTGAGGAGACACTCTACCTGTTGGGCATTCCGGGCATGCGCGAGTCCATCATCGACGGGATGGCTACGCCGGTAGATGAATGCGACACCGAGATTGAGTGGTGACAGCAGGGCCGTGGCGTCTCGTCTTCACCAAACAGGCCCAGCGAGACGCCAAGAGGCTGACCGCCACCGGGCTGCGGCCGCGAGCAGAGGCCCTGCTGGCCGTCCTGCGCGAGAACCCCTACCAGACCCCACCCCCTTTTGAGAAGCTCGTCGGCGATCTCAGCGGCGCTTACTCGCGGCGGATCAACATTCAGCGCCGGCTGGTCTATCAAATCCTGGACGACGAACGGACGGTTAAGGTTCTTCGCCTTTGGCCCCCTTACGAGTAGCCATTATCGCCCGTGGGGGTTGAGGGCCGCGTTCAGGCCGTCGCCCAGCAAATTCCAGCCTACGCCGAACAGGACCAGCGCCAGCGAGATGGGCACGAACGTCCACCAGTAGGCGAACGGGTTGCCGTTCAGACCGATGACGAAGTCGCGGCTGCTGACGAGCATCGTCCCCCAGGCCACGTTGCCGCCGAAGCCGATGAAGATGAATGCTGAGGCCAGGATGACCATGCCGCCCACGTCGCGCGCGGCCAGAACGATGGCCGGGGCGATGGTGTTGGGCAGCAGGTGGCGCCAGATGACCCGCCCGCCCGTGGCTCCCATCGCCTCGGCGGCGCGGATGTAGTCCATGTTCTTCACCCGCCGCGCCTGCGCGTTCATCAGTCGCGCGTAGGGCATCCACGAAAAGAGGATGAAGGCGATCATGATCGGGTCGATGCGCGCCCGATAGAGAAACGCTTCCCAGCCGGTCAGGGTCGTGGGGTCGTTAAAGGGGTTGTAGATGTTGCCATAGAAGGCGCGCTGGATGACCCACACGCCGGCGATGACCGGAAAGGCCAGGAAGGCGTCGGTGACGCGCATGGCCAGCAGGTTGGACAGCCCGCCGGCGTAGCCGCTGACGACGCCGACGGCGATGCCGATGAGCGCCGTCAGGATCGTCACCAGCAGGCCAAAGCGCAGCGCCGACCGCGCTCCCCACACCAGCGTGTAGAACACGTCCCACTGGTAGGATGCATCCTGCCCCGGAGCGAGGCCATACTGGGGCATGTTCTGAATCTGCGGCGTCGTGCCCAGCGGCAAGCCCGGCCCCGGCGGCTGCGGCTGGCGCGAGAACGATTGGCTGACGTTCATGAACGGCCAGGGATCGGCCGGGTTGAGGGGCGGGGCCAGCACGGGCGCGAGCGCGGCCAGCAGGCAGAAACCCAGCACCAGGGCCAGGCCGATGAGCGTCGAGCGACGCCGGAAGGGGCGCAATCGGCGGCGCATGCGGCTATAGCTCCAGGCCGTCTTCGCGCAGCCGTGGGTCGAGGGTCACGCGCAGCAGGTCGAACAGCAGAATGATGGGCAGCACCAGCAGCACGCTGAAGACGGCGAAGCCCATCACCAGCGGCGCGTCCGGGGCCACGAAGAAACCTTTGGTCACCAGCTCTGACAGCCCTTTGAAGCCGAAGACCGACTCGACAATGTAGATGCCGGTCACCAGACCAGCGGCCGACAGGATCATGGCCGTCAGGGCCGGGCCAACGGCGTTGGGGAAGGCGTGACGCCACTCCAGGCGGCGCTCGCGCAGCCCTTTGGCGCGGGCCGTCAGCAGGTAGTCCCTTGTCTGCTCCTCGATCATGGCCACGCGCGTGACGCGGCCGACGGTGGCCCAATACAACAGACTCAGGCTGAAGACGGGCAAGACCAGCCGCCGCAGCGCGTCGGCGACGACATCGAGCCGGCCGTTGAGCAGGCCGTCGAAGGTCAGAAAGCCGGTGATAGCGCGGAAGTCGCTCGTGCTGAGCGACAACTCGTAGATGCCCGTGCGGCCGGGCGGGAACCAGCCCAGGCCGACGTAGAAGATCGACAGCAGGAACAACCCCAGGATAAACGGCGGGATGGACGTGGCCACGAACGTCGCCAGCCGGTAGCCGCGGTCGAAGCGGCCGTTGGCTCGCCAGCCGGACAGCACCCCGCCGATCAGCGCCGTGGGCACGATGACCAGGACGGCGTAGAAGGCCAGTTCAGCCGTCACCGGCAGGCGCTTTTTCAGCAGCGTCAGCACGTCGGCCTTGAACGTGGGACTCCAGCCCCAATCGCCGCGCAGCAGATCGCCCAGCCAGCGGGCATATTGCACCGGGTAGGGGTCGTCCAGGCCGTGCTCGGTCACCAGCCGGGCCATGAGCCGCTGGGATTCCTCCTGCGTCAGCGGCGGCGTGCGCGGCGGCAGGTAGAGCTGCGCCCGCTCCTCGGCCGGGGCGAGCATGATAATGCCGTAGAGCGCCGCTGTGATGATCAGCAGCGTCAGCGGCAAAGCCAGCAGGCGCAGGAGGAGTTGTTTGACAAAAGGCGGCATTGCGGCCAATCACCTCGGTGTTCGTTCTGTGGCGCGGATCACTCTTCGGCGCAGCTGGTCACCGTCGGCGGGTCGATGCCTTCCACCCAGCACAGCGCGGCGAAACCATCTTCGCCGGCGGCCCGCAGCAGGACGGTGTTGCCCTGTTGCGCCTCCAGCGTCACGACCGGCTGCGGCCCGAAGGCGGCGCTGTGCTCCGCCAGCCAGGCCGCGGCTTCGTCGGTCGCGGTCAGGTCGCAGGTGTGGCAATTCTCCGGCGGCGCTTCGCCGGTGATCAGGCCGCGCAGCCCATCGACATACACCAGTCGCGCATCGTAGCAGAAATTGAACTGGTCGTTGATGATGCTGCAATGGATCCAGTTGCCGCTGTCGAAGTGCGCGGCCACAGTGGCCGTCGCCGTAGCCACGTTGTTATCGACAAAGCCCAGAGTGAATGGGCCGGCGATGAGGTCATGCACCGGCCGCAGGCCCAGATAGCTGATGCCGGCCTCGTTGGGCAGGTCGCGCAGGTCGCCCTCGTAGGCCTGTGCCCGCAGGATGGCGTGGTTGGCCAGCCCGGCGGCCGTGGCCGCGGGGTTGACCATGCCGCTGGACGTGGACAGAGCGCTGACGAAAACCAGCGGCAGCGGCAGCAGCAGCGCCAGCCACGCCCGCCGGCTCGGCCAGCGCCGGTTGTGCATCTCGCCGGCCATGTTCTCCAGGCGGTAGCTTTGCAGCAACCCCAGCGCGCCCAGGACGACGAGGATGAACAGGCCGCTGAGCACCAGGCCGAGGTTGGAGCCGCCCAGCGAATTGGGATAGACGTTGCGGCCGAAGAAGCGCGGATCGGCCAGCCAGGCGGTCACGGTGCGGCCGTGGAAGGGCAGGTAGCCGATGCCCAGGCTGGCCACGACCGCGCCCGCCAGCCACAGCAGCACCGTCACCCAGGTGCGGGCGATGCGCGCGCTCAGCCAGCCGATGACCGCGCCCAGGATGGTCAGCAGGAGAATGCCCAGCAGCAGCGCCGGCACAGTCAGCGGCAGCGGCAAACGCGCCGCCCGCACGACCTCCACCCCCCACGCCCCCAGACCCAACGCCAGACCAATGAGCAGCCCGTTGAGCAGCCCCAGCCGCCGGTAGGCGGGCAGGGTATGCATATCGGGCGCGTCGAGGTCTAGCTGGAGCGGCTGCGTCTCAGCCATAGCACGAAACCTCCCAGAGCAAACAGGACGACTACGCCACCGACGAGTACCAGCCGGCCGGCCGCGCCCATGCCGCCCGTGTGGGCCGGCTGCCCGGTGGCCAGGGCCGCCGACGTGGGCGCGGGCGTGGAGGGCGCGGGCGTCGTTTGGGCGACGGCCGGCAGGGTAGGCGTGGCCGCGCCGGCGACCGCGCCGGGGATGGCGTATTGCGGCAGGGTGTCCAGTGTCAGGGTGCGCCCATCCCACAGACCGTTGCCGCGCGCCAGGTGGGCGAGGATGGCCAGATATTCCTCCTGGGTCAGGTCGCCGGGGAAGAAGTAGGGCATGGCCACGCTGACGTAGCGATAGACGCTGTCGAGCGTGGGGAATTTGGTCAGCGCGCCCTCGCCGATGATAGCCGGCACGGCTGTGGGCAGAGCGAAGTCCTGGTCGTAGGGCTGCGGGCCGTGGCAGCCGCTATTCCAGCAGTACTGGTCTTCGGGTGGGTACTGGGCGCGCCAGTCGTCGGTCAGGCCCTGGCCGACGTCGCCGTGGCAGGGTTGGCAGTGGAGCCAGTAGAGCTGCGCGCCCTCGTCGGCCTGGTTGGGGACGGCCACGGTCGGCGGCGGGGCCAGCCGATCCATCGTCGGCACCGCGCCGGGCACGGTCGGCGCGGGCGTGGGCGTTGGCAGTTTGGGGCCGCCGCGCTCGATCTGGGCCGCGGCCGTGGCGAATAGCGCCGTCAGCCCCAGGCCCAGCAGCACCACCACCACGGCCCACCGTCGGATTGCTCTTGTCATCACGGCTCAAAAATAAAGAGGCGGGCAACTTGTCGTCTACCCGCCTCCGTGCCCACTGGCCCACTGGCCTACTGACCCACTGACCTACTGGTCACTGGTCACTGTCCCCTTCTTATGCCTTCTTGCCGCGCAACTTCGGGTCGAGGATGTCGCGCAGGGCGTCGCCGATGAGGTTCCAGCCCAACCCGTAGAGCAGCAACGCCACGCCGGGGAAGACGATGATGTACCAGTAGGTGTCGAGCGAGATGATGAACGACCGCGCGAAGCTGACAACCTGGCCCCAGTCGGCGAAGCCTTCCGGCAGGCCAATGCCCAAAAAGCTGAGCGCGGCAAACGACAGCACCACCGAACCCATGTTGAGCGAAATACGCACCAGCGTCGGGAACATGGCGTTGGGGATGACGTGCTTGATCATCAGGTGCGAGTCCTTGGCCCCGCTGGCGCGCGCGGCCAGCACGTAGTCGCGCTCCTTGGTGGCCAGGATGTCGCCGCGCAGCTGGCGGGCGTAGCCCGTCCAGCCGAAGATGACCAGGGCGATGGTGGCCGGCCAGATACTTCGGCCGAGTCGCGGCGTCAGCAGCGAGGCCAGGATGAGCGCGCCGGTGATGAACGGGAAGGCGACGAAGATCTCCACGACGCGCATCAGAAGCTCATCGACCCAGCCGCCATAGAAGCCCGCCAGCGCGCCGACGATCACCCCCAGGATCGTCGTCAACGTCGTCACCACAAAGCTGGCGAAGAAGGCCGTGCGCGCGCCCCAGACGACGCCATACCAAATGTCATACTGGCCGCTGGTCGTGCCCATGATGTGCACCCACGACTCCTGGCGCGGCCAGACGTTGCGATACCACCACGGGACGCGCATGGGCACGTTCTTGTTCCATTCGCTCATGGGCGGCTGCGGCTCGGCGCGGAAGCCGTCGCGGGGGATCTGCATGCGCGGCCAGTTCTCGTTGGGCGGCGGGGCCAGCACGGGCGCGAAGAGGGCCGTGAAGGCAAACGCCAGGGTGATGAGGATGCCGGCCACGGAGAGCGGGTTGGTGATGATGCCGCGGATGAGCCGCGCCCATTCCGGGCCGACGGCCTT
>DAOSMQ010000027.1:0-11496 GCA_035372725.1 Promineifilum sp. (SeqCode) | reverse complement strand
CGAGCTGGCGGCCCACGTGGAGATCATTCGCCTGCGGCCGGACAAGGAGCTTGTCAACCTGCGGACGTGGATTACCGCGGCCGGCGCGACGGTCTGCGACGGGGAGGCGCTGGTGTGGGTGGGTGATCTGATCCCGCGGGCCGGGGAGCGGGCTTTATAAGGTGTCGTTATGTCAATGGTTAACGTCAACGGCGTCAGTCTCTACTATGAACTCCACGGCCCGGCCGGCGCGCCGGTGCTGGTGCTCAACAACGGCATCCTGATGAACGCCGCCGGCTCGTGGGTTTTCCAAACGGCGGCGCTGTCGCGCCACTACCGCCTGCTGCAATACGACTGCCGCGGGCAGGGACAGTCAGATCACCCTGCCGGCCCCTACACGATGGCTCTCCACGCCGCCGACCTGGTTGCGCTGCTCGACGCGCTGGGCAGCGAACACACCGACACCACCCGCGTCCACATCGCCGGGGCCTCCTATGGCGGCGAGGTGGCCCAGGCATTCGCCCTGGCCTACCCGGAGCGCGTGCGCAGCCTGATCTTGATGGACACGGCCAGCGAGCTGGGGCCGGAGCTGCGGGCCACGGCCGAAAACTGGTTGGCCGCCGCCCGCCGCGCCGACCCAGAAGAATTCTACAACGCCACCGTGCCGTGGAACTTCTCGCCGCCGTTCATTCGCGAGCACGAGGCTCTGCTGGCCGACGCTCGCCGCCGCTACGCCCTGCTCGACTTCCCAGCCGTGGCCCGGTTGTGCGAATGCTTCCTGGGCGTCGATTTCACCGCCCGGCTCGGGGAGATTACGGCCCCAACCTGCATCATCGTCGGCGCGCTCGACCTGCTGAAGGGGCCGGCCTATGCCCATATGCTCAAGGCGGCCATCCCCCAGGCGGAGCTTCATGTCCTGCCCGGCGCGGGCCATGCCTCGCCGTGGGAGCGCCCAGAGGAGTTCAATACCGTCGTGCTGGGGTTTCTGGCCAAACAGCCGTAACCAGCGGGGCCTGTAGGGGCAGGTCCGAGACCCGCCCCTACCCGGACGGCCCTATACCATTGTCAATGGGCAGTTATCTGTCGAGGAAGGAAACTATGCGTTTGAAAGGGAAAGTGTGTCTGATCACCGGCGGGGCGGCCGGCATCGGCCGGGCGACGGCCGAGCGCTTCGCCGAGGAAGGCGCGACCGTCGTCATCGCCGACCTGAACGAAGAGGCCGGCCGGGCAACAGCCGAGGCTATCGGCGCGACGTTCTACCGCGTCAACGTCGCCGACCGCGCCGCCGTCCAGGCCTGGGTCGATGATGTCGTCGCCAAATCCGGCCGGGTCGATGTGCTAGTCAACAACGCCGGCGTTCTGCGCGACAGCACCCTGGTCAAAGTGAAGGACGGTGAACTGGTCAAACAGATGTCGGAGGCCGACTTCGACCTGGTTATTGCCGTCAACCTGAAGGGCGTCTTCAACTGCACCCAGGCCGTGGCTCCATACATGATTCGGCAAGGCGGCGGCGTGATTCTTAACGCCTCGTCCATCGTTGGCCTGGATGGCAACTTTGGCCAGACCAACTATGTGGCGACCAAGTCGGCCGTCATCGGCATGACCAAAGTCTGGGCGCGCGAACTGGGGCGCTCCAACATTCGCGTCAACGCCATCGCCCCTGGCTTCACGGCTACGGAGATGGTCGCGGCGATGCCGGAGAACGTGCTGGCGGGCATGAAGGCGCGGACACCTCTGGGGCGGTTGGGAGAGCCGCGCGACATTGCCAATGCCTACCTGTTTCTGGCCTCCGACGAGGCGTCGTTCATCACCGGCGAAGTCTTGCGCGTGGATGGCGGCATCGTTGTCGGGACGTGAGTAGGGATTAGGAGCCAGGGGCTAGGGCTAGGGGAAGAACGCTCTTCCCTGGCCTCTAGACCCTGGCCCCTGGAACCTAGACCCTAGAACCTAACCCTACAATGATCAACGAGCTTTACCCATTGCACGTCGGCGAGCTGCTGAGCAAGCGCGCCGAGTTGACGCCGGATTGCGCCGGCCTGGTGGTGGCCGAGTCGGGCGCGACTTATACCTACCGCGAATTGAACGGCCGCGCCAACCGCCTGGCCAACCTGATGCAATCGCTGGGGGTGGGCAAGGGCGACCGCGTCGCCATCCTGGCGCAGAATAGCGTCGTCTATGTGGACTTGCTCTACGGGCTGGCCAAGATCGGCGCTATCCTCGCGCCGCTCAACTGGCGGCTGACGGCGCGCGAATTGAGCTACATTGCCGCCGACTGCGCTCCCAGGGCCATTGTCTGCGGCCCGGAGTATGCCGGCTTGCTGGCCGAGTTGCGCCGCGAGGTGGATTTCGACATCGTCCTGGGCATCGAGGGCGCGTCGATTGAGGGCGGGCTATTGTATGAGGACGCCGTCGCTGCCGCGGCCGACACCGAGCCGGAGCAGCCGCCCCTGAGCGGCGAGGACATCTGCTGCCTTCTCTACACCTCCGGCACGACTGGTCGCCCCAAGGGAGCCATGCTGCCCCACCGCCAGGTGCTGTTCAACTGCATCAACACGGTCATCAGTTGGGGCCTCAGCGCCAACGACATCTCGCCCGTGATGACGCCGATGTTCCACGCCGGCGGGCTGTTCGTCTTTCTAGCGCCGCTGTTCTACGTTGGCGGCAAGATCGTCATGTCCCGCGGCTTCGACAGCGAGGCGTCGCTGGCCCTCATCCAGCGCGAGCGCTGCACCATTGTTCTGGGCGTGCCGACGCTGTTTCAGATGTGGATGGCCAGCCCGTCCTTCGCCGCGGCTGACTTCAGCGCCGTGCGCTACTTCGTCAGCGGCGGCGCGCCCTGCCCGGTGTCGCTCATCCACGCCTGGCGCGAGGCCAAGGGGGGCGTGTTGCGTCAGGGCTATGGATTGACCGAGGTCGGCGTCAACTGCTTTACCATGACCGATGAAGAGTCGGTGCGCAAGGTCGGCTCCGTCGGCCACCCCATCTTCCACAGCCGCATGCGCATTGTCGGCAGCGACGGGCGCGACGTGGCCCGCGGCGAGACGGGCGAGCTGATCATCTGGGGGCCGCACGTCTGCGCCGGCTACTGGCGCAACGAGGCGGCCACGGCCCAGGCGTTGCGCGATGGCTGGTTCTACACCGGCGACATGGCCCGCCAGGACGATGAGGGCTACTACTATCTGGCCGGCCGCTACAAGGACATGATCATCAGCGGCGGCGAGAACGTCTACGCCGCCGAGGTGGAGACTGTTTTCCTGGAGCACCCGGCCGTGGGCGAGGCGGCCCTCATCGGCCTGCCCGACCCCCAGTGGGGAGAAGTTGGCCAGATGATCGTCGTCACTCGGCCGGGCCGCACGACCACCGAAGAAGAGTTGCTGAGCTTCTGCCGCGCCCGCCTGGCGCGCTACAAGGTGCCCAAGCGCGTCGTCTTTGCCGAGGCGCTGCCCTATTCGCCCTACGGCAAGGTGATCAAGGCGGAGTTGCGCCAGCGCTACGGCGGCGCAGGTGTGGCATAGCGGTCTACAACCCGCCAACCCGCCCCTACGGCACGCCTATACCCACCAACCAATATCGGAGCCAATATGCCTATCATTACCACGAACGGAATCGATCTCTACTACGAAATCCACGGCCGCGGCGAGCCACTGGTGCTCATTGCCGGCCTGGGCTACGACGGCTGGATGTGGCACCGCATGATCCCCGGCCTGGCCGAACACTTCCAGGTGATCAGCTTCGACAACCGCGGCGTGGGCCAGAGCGACAAGCCGGCCGGGCCATACACCGCCGGGATGTTAGCCGCCGACGTCATCGGCTTGCTGGACGCATTCGACATCGACAAAGCCCACATCATCGGCCACTCGATGGGCGGCTTCATCGCCCAGGCGCTGGCCATCCACCACCTCGACCGGGTTAACCGGCTGGTTCTCTCGGCCACCAACTTCGGCGGGCCGCGCCACGCGCCCATCAGCCCGGAGGCGATGGCTGTGCTGACCGACGTCAGCGGCGATCCCATCGCCCGGCTGCGGCGCGGCATCGTCATCAGTTGCGCGCCCGGCTTTGCCGAGCAGAACCCCGCTCTCGTCGATGACTGGGTTGATTATCGCGTCCGCCACCCCATCGACCCGGCCGGCTATCAGGCGCAGTTGGCCATTGGTTTGTCGCTGTTGCCGGAGGCGGCCGCGTTCGAGAACAAGCTGGGCGCGGTAACTGTGCCAACGCTCATCCTGTTTGGCGAGCACGACAAGGTCGTGCCGCCGGCCAACGCCACGCTGCTGGCTGAGAAGCTGCCCAACGCGCAGATCGAGATTCTGCCCAACGCGGGCCACTTCTTCCCGTTTGAAGTTCCGGAGGAGGCCAACCGGGCCATCATCCGCTTCCTGTCGGCCTGATGTATAGGAGTGCGTGGTAGGCGCGAGTCTCAGACTCGCCCCTACCACGCCAGCCGCCGGGCTGTAACCGAACAGTAACCGGTGGGTGCTAGGCTATAAAGAAGGGGCAGTCTGCTGTCCGGCAGTCCTCTGCCCAGATGCTTTCGATGATCTGTTTGCTGTTGAATACTTAGATTGGAGGAGATAGATGAAGAACCGTCGAACGCTGTGGATCGTTTTGTCCCTGTTCACCGTCTTCGTGCTGGCCCTGAGCGCCTGTGGCGGCACGACCACCACGGAAACGGCCGCGACCGAGGCCCCGGCGGCCGAGCCGACCGAAGCCGTCGTTGAGCCAACCGAAGCCCCCGCTGAGGAACCGACCGAAGCTCCCACCGAGGCCGCCGTCGTTGAGCCAACCGAAGCTCCCGCTGAGGAAGCTACCGTCGCGCCGACCGAAGAGGCCGCCGCCGCGGGCGAGCAGCCCTTCGCCGGCGAAGAACTGGTCATCGGCCTGATGACCGACAAGTCGGGCGCGTTGGCCATCTATGGCCCCAGCCAGACGCAGGGCTTCTACCTGGGCCTGGAGTACGCCACCGACGGCACCATGGAAGTCGCCGGCCGGCCCATTCGCGTTGTCGAAATGGACAACGGCAGCGATCCGGACACGGCCGTCCAGCAGGCCCGTGAACTCATCGAGGCTGAAGGCGCCGAAATTCTGATTGGCAACGTCAGCTCCAGCGCCGCCCTGGCCACTATCCCGGTCGCTGAGGAGAACGACGTTATCTACATCGCCGAACCGGCGGCGTCGCCGGCGATCACGGGCGAGAACTTCAGCCCCAACACCTTCCGCACCAGCCGCACCAGCGTCCAGGACGCGCTCGTCATGGGTAGTGGTCTTCTGGGCATGGGCGACACGTTCGTGCAGATCGCCCCGGACAACGCCTTCGGCATCGGCTCGGCCTGCGCCTTCTACGCCATCGTTAAGGGCGGCGGCGGCGAGTTCGTCGCCAACGACACCGACGAGGGTTGCGGCACGGTCTACGCGCCGCTGGAGACGACCGACTTCACGTCCTACATCAATCAGATTCTCGATTCGGGTGCCGACGTGCTGATCGTCTCCTGGGCCGGCGCCGGCTTCGCGCCGATGTTCCAGCAGATGAGCCAGCTGGGCGTCTTTGATGAGATGACCGTCGGCACGGGCGTGGGCGACAACCAGACGTTGGCCGCGGGCTACGCCGACGCTGTCGGCGTGGTCGGCATCCAGGTCTACCACTACACGCTGCCGGACAACGAGATCAACGACTGGCTCGTCCAACGGCACATGGAAGAGTATGGCACGCCGCCGGACCTGTGGGCCGCGGGTGGCATGATGTCGGCCATCATGGCGGTTGAGGGCCTGAAAGCGACCAACGGCGACGCCAGCGCCGACGCGCTGCGCGCCGTCTACGAGGACAACTTCTCCTTTGAGGGACCAAAGGGCACGACGACCATCCGCGCCGCGGATCACGTGGCCTTGCAGACGCTCTACTTTGTGCGCGTGACCAACGTCACCGACCCGGATTTCAAGTTCGTCGAGTTGGTGCAGGAGTTTGGCCCGGAGACCACGGTGCCGCCCTGCGCTCTCGTCGATCCCTACGCCGATCGCTGCGCCGAGTAGGATTGACTTGATGTAACGAACGCTCACGCAAAGGCGCAAAGGGGCAAAGAACGCCAAGGAAGAGATTGAGGTTGACTTTGCGCCCTTTGCGCCGCCGCGTCTTGGCGTGGGCTTCTTAGGTTCCTTTTAGCGTCCTTTGCGCCTTCGCGTGAGCTGTTTCACTATGGACGATTCGACCATTCTGGAAACCCAGGACTTGCGCAAGCAATTCGGCGGCCTGGTGGCGGTGGATGGGGTCAGCATGAAGGTGCGCGCCCATACGCTGCACACCATCATCGGGCCGAACGGGGCGGGCAAGACGACCTTCTTCAACCTGCTCAGTGGCAACATCCGGCCCAGCAGTGGGCGGGTGCTCTTCAAGGGCGAAGACATCACCGGCCAGCCGGCCCACCGCCGCGCGCACCTGGGCATCGGTCGCTCGTTCCAGATCACCAACGTCTTTCCCACCCTGACTGTGCTGGAGAACGTGCGTCTGGCCGCCCAGGCTGTGGGCCACGATAGCTTCAAGTTCTGGCAACACCACCGCCACTTTCATCAGTACGAGGAGCGCGCCGCAGCCATCGTCGCCCAGGTGGGCCTGGCCGCGCAGGCCGGCCTGCCCGCGCGGCTGTTGCCCCATGGCGGCAAGCGCAAGCTAGAGCTGGGCATCCTGTTGGCCGCCGACCCCGATCTGCTGCTGCTCGACGAGCCGACGGCCGGCATGGCCCGCGAAGAGATTCCCATGCTGATGGAGGTTATCAACGGCATCCGCGCCGCCGGCGACAAGACCATTATCCTCGTCGAGCACAAGATGGACCTGGTGATGAACGTCTCCGACCGCATTTCGGTCATGCACCAGGGCCGGCTCCTGGCTGAGGGCGTGCCGATGGAGATCGCCGCCAACAAAACCGTGCAGGCGGCCTACCTGGGCGACCTGTACGGCGATCTCACCGAAAGGAAATAAATGGCCGCTTCGCCCACGCCCACCAACGTTCTCGAAGTCAGAGACATCCACACCGACATCGGCCAATTCCATATCCTGGACGGCGTGTCGGTCGAGGTGCCCGAAGGCAGTATCACCGTGCTGCTGGGCCGCAACGGCGCGGGCAAGACGACGACGCTCAAAAGCATCATCGGCCTGACCCCACCCCACAGCGGCGCGGTAGCTCTGCGCGGCCGGGAAATTCAGGGCGAGCCGGCCTATCGCATCGCCGCGCGCGGCATCGGCTATGTGCCGGAGCACCGCGCCATCTTCCGCGACCTGTCGGTTGAGGAAAACCTGCGCATCGCTGAGCGCAAGCCGGGCGACCTGAGTCGCCGCGGTGACTTCATCTTTGACCTCTTCCCTGACCTGAAGCGGCTAATCAAGCTGCCCGGCGGTAACCTGTCTGGCGGGCAACAGCAGATGCTGGCCGTCGCCCGCGCGCTGGTGCCAGAGAACGAACTGCTGCTCATCGACGAGCCGAGCGAGGGGCTGGCCCCGGTCATTATCGAGCAGATGATGGAAGCCATTCGCCAGCTCTCAGCCCACACGACCGTGCTGCTGGTGGAGCAAAACTTCATCATGGCCAGCCAGTTGGCCGACCGGTACACCATCATCGAGACGGGCCGGTCGGTGAAAAGCGGCCGCATGGCCGACCTGGTCAAGGACGAAGAGACGATCACCCGCTATCTGGGAGCCACCTGACGGAGCCGCTATGACCGCACTGTGGAAGAACAACCGGGGCCTGCTGATCATCGCTGCCATCGTCGTCGTGCTCATGGCCGGCCTGCTCCAGAGCCTTGAACCCAAAGTCTGGATGTCGATCATGCTGTCCGGGGCTACGCTGGCGGCGCTCTACTTTCTGGTCGCCTCCGGCCTATCGCTCATCTTCGGTCTGATGGACGTGCTGAACTTCGCCCACGGCGTGCTGTTTGTGCTGGGGGCCTACGTTGGCCTGTCCACGTTCATGAACCCGCGCCTGCTGTTCAACACGCTGCCCTTCTTCTTCGTCCTTGTCGCCGGCCTGATCGTGGCCCAGCACTTCGGCCGCTTTTTCTGGCGGCGCATTGGCGCTGTTCGTAGCCGGCAGGTGGCCACGGCCGTCCTGGTGCTGGTGGCGGCCGGCCTGGTTTTGCTGGCCCTGCGCGGCTTCCCCATTCGCGCCCTCAACGCCTTCAACATCACCGCTGTCGGCGGCGCAGTGACCACGGCCGAGGCGCAGGAGCCAATGGCGGCAATGTTGCGCCGCGTGACAATGGTGCTGCTGGCCGGCCTGCCCATCGGCTTGCTGCTGGCCCCCAAGCAGGCCAGAGATGAGTTGCCGCTGCGGCCGGTCTGGCAGACGCTGCTCATCGCCGGCGTGGCCGCGGTCGTCGGCTATGCCCTTCTGCTCGTCCGCGACCCCGGCGAGACCTTCATGCTGGCCCTGTCAGCCGATGTGCGCTTTGTCCTGGCCATCGTGCTGGGCACGGTCGCCGGCGCGCTGGCCGGCGTCGGCATCGAGACGACCCTCATCCGGCCGTTCTATGGCAATCCGGTGACGCAACTGGTATTGACGTTGGGCCTGAGCATCGCCGGCATCGACCTCATCGAGGCCGTCTGGGGCGAAGAGGGCAACCCGCCCATGCCGCCGCCGTCGCTCTTTGCCGCCAACTGCCGCTCTGATTCGCTCCTGGGCTGGCTCGGTGAGCATTGCCAGTCGATTGACGTGCTCGGCCGCGCCTTCCCCACCTATCGCCTGTTCATCATCGCGATCGGCATCGCCGTCTTTATCGCCGTGGGTCTTCTATTGCGCCGCACGCGCATCGGCATGATCATCCGCGCTGGCGTGCAGGACGGCGAGATGGTGCAGGCGCTGGGCATCAACGTGCGCCGAGTGTTCACCTTTGTCTTTGCCCTCGGCTCGGCGCTGGCGGCGATGGGCGGTGTCATCGCTGCACCATACTTGGGCGTCTTCCCAGCGATGGGGTCGCTGTTCCAGTTACAGGCCTTCATCGCCGTCGTCATCGGCGGTATGGGCAGCTACGTCGGCGCGGCCGTGGGCACGATCATCCTGGGCCTGGCCCGCGCCTTTGGCGACCACTTCGTTGCCGCGGGCATCAATGTGCCGTTTCTGGATACGGTCATTAAGGGCAGCCCGGCCATCGCCCGTGCCTCGACGGTGCTGATCATGGCCATTGTCTTGCTGGTCAAGCCGGCGGGCATCTTCGGCAAGAAAGAGTAAAGAGAACCCGCTCTCCACCCATTCTCCGCCCTCTGGGAAGGGTAAGGGAGGGGCGCGGTTAAGACCCTCTCCCCAGCCCTCTACCAAGGGGAGAGGGGGCCAGACAATCCCACGCCCTCTGGGAAGGGTTAGGGGAGGGCCTGTGAGGCGAAACAGAACTGGTGATCACGTATGGAAAGTACTGCTTCCCTATCAGCTAAGAGTGTGGCTCGCCAACGGCTGGGCGAGTGGTGGCCCTATCTGCTGGTCCTGGCCTTCCTGGTGCTCTTTCCGGCCATCGCCGCGCTGACCATTGGCGATTCGACGGCCGCGCAGCCTGACGCGGGCCTGTTCCAGCAATTGGCCCAGCGCGCCGAGAGCGGTTATGCCAAGTTCTGGCAGGGCATGCTCATCCAGATGCTCATCCTGGGTATCTTCGCCATGAGCTATGATCTGCTGCTGGGCTACACCGGCATTCTATCTTTTGGCCACGCCATGTTCTTCGGCACGGGCGGCTATGCCATCGCCATCCTCATCGGCCGCAACTTCAACTGGCCGTTCGGTCTAGCGCTCATCGCCGTGGTCGTCATTGCTCTGGTGCAGAGCCTTGTCTTCGGGGTGCTGTCCTTGCGTGTTAAAGGGGTCTACCTGGCTATGGTGACGTTGGCCTTTGCCGAGATGTTTTTCATCCTGGCCGAGGCGGGCGACTTCCGTGCCTACACCGGCGCGGACGACGGCCTGCACGGCTTCCCCGTGCCCGCCTACCTGAGCGCCACCGATCACCGCACCCGCTTTTACTATCTGGCCCTGATCTTCTTCGTGGCTGTGTTCCTGATGGCCAAGCGGCTGGTCGAGTCGCCCACGGGGCGAGTCATGATCGCCAGCCGGGACAACGAGAACCGGGCGACGATGATCGGCTACAATGTCTTCTGGTTCAAGCTGATCGCCTTTGTGGCCGCGGGCGTCTTTGCCGCGCTGGCCGGGGCGCTCTTCGCCCTCTATAACGTCAGCGTCACGCCCTCGGTGCTGAGTGTCGGCCGTACCATCGACGCCCTGGCCATGACCATCATCGGCGGCGTGGGCACACTGGTCGGGCCAATCCTCGGCGCGGCCATCATCCAGCTACTTGGCTACTGGCTGGAGCGCTGGTTCGGCGCGAACTGGACGCTGGCCTACGGCATCCTCTTCATGCTCATCGTCATCTTCCTGCCCTACGGCATCGTCGGCACCGCGCGGGCGCGCTCGTTCCGGCTGAAAGAAGGCTGGCAGCGCTGGCGGAAATTAGGAAATAGGGATTAGGGAATAGGGGCCAGGGGCTAGGGAAGAGTGTGCTTCCCTGGCTCCTGGCCCCTACTTTGGTCTAGTCGCCGGGGAAGAGGTATGTCTCGGCCTCGGCCGCTTCCTCTTCCTCAGTCTCAGCACCCTTGCGCCGGAACTGACTCATGTAGAGCTCGGCGTACCGCCCGTTTTGGGCCAGAAGGCTGTCGTGCGTACCGCGCTCAATGACCTGGCCGGCGTCGACGAACAGCACCTGGTCGGCGTGACGGATGGTACTCAGGCGGTGGGCGATGACGAAGCTGGTGCGGCCGTGCAGCAACTTCTCCAGCGCCCGCTGAATCTGTTGCTCGGTGCGCGTGTCGACGCTGCTGGTAGCCTCGTCGAGGATGAGGATCCGCGGGTCGATGAGGGCCACGCGAGCGATAGCCAGGAGCTGGCGCTGCCCCTGGCTGAGGCCGGCGCCGCGCTCGCCCAGAACGGTCTGATAGCCGTCGGGCAGGCGCTCAATGAACTCATGCGCGTGGGACAACTGCGCCGCGGCGATGACTTCCTCGTCGGTGGCCTCCGGCCGTCCGTAGCGGATGTTGTTCATCACCGTGTCGCTGAACAGGAAAGTGTCCTGCAACACGATGCCGATCTGCTGCCGCAGGCTCTGTTGGGTCACGTCGCGCAGGTCGTAGCCGTCGATCGTGATGGCTCCGCCAGCACCGTCTGCGGTGCCCACGTCCCAGAAGCGCGGCAACAGATTGATGATTGTCGTTTTGCCCGCGCCCGTAGGGCCGACGATGGCCACGGTCTGGCCCGCCTGGGCCTCGATGTCCACGCCACGCAGGACTGGCTCGCCGGGATTGTACTCCGCCCAGACGTCTTGATAGACCACATGGCCGTTGATGGACGGGATAGCGACCGCGCCCGGCTTGTCGATGATATCGGCCGGCTCGTCCAGCAGGCCAAAGATGCGCGCTGCCCCGGCGACATCGCTTTGCAGCGTGGCCCACTGGGTGGCAATCATCTGCACTCCTCAGGTTCGAACAATTCCCGCAGGCTTCCT
>DAOSMQ010000026.1:0-11525 GCA_035372725.1 Promineifilum sp. (SeqCode) | reverse complement strand
TGCGGCACGGCCATCAGCCAGCACGAGATCGTCACCGACGGCTACTTCGACGTGACCCACGATTCTGTCTTCGTGCGCTTCCCGCTGGTCGACCGGCCCAACGAGGCCCTGCTGGTCTGGACGACGACGCCCTGGACGCTGACCAGCAACGTCGCCGCCGCCGTCGGCCCGGAACTGGACTACGTGCAGGTGCGGGCCGAGGACGGCTGGACGTACTACCTGGCCGAAGGGGCCATGAAGAACTCGCTGGTGGGCAAGAACAACGAGGTCGTCGGCCGGCTGAAGGGCGCGGACATGCTCGGCTGGCAGTACACTGGCCCGTTCGATGACCTGCCGCAGGTGGTCGCCGCCTTTGATGAGAAGGATTACAGCCACCGTGTCATCCCCTGGACGGAAGTTGGCGCGGAAGAGGGCACGGGCATCGTCCACATCGCCCCCGGCTGTGGCGCGGAGGACTTCGCCCTGGGCCAGGAGTTCGACCTGCCCGTCGTCGCTCCGCTGGACGAGAACGGCGTCTATCTGCCTGGCTTCGACTGGCTGACCGGCCGTGAAGTGCTGGGCGGTCCCAACACGCCCAGCGTAGCCGAGGACATCTTCACTGCACTGCGCGAGGGCGGCTTCTTCTATCGCAAGCAGAAGTACACCCACCGCTACCCCCACTGCTGGCGCTGTGGCTCGGAGTTGGTCTATCGGCTGGTGGATGAGTGGTTCATCAGCATGGGGCCGGTCTACGACAAGCCGCGTGAGCAGTTAACGGCCGAAGAGAAGACCGCCAGCCTGCGCTACCAGATCATGGACCGCGTCGAGCGGATCAACTGGGTGCCTGGCTTCGGCTACGACCGCGAGATGGACTGGCTGCGCAACATGCACGACTGGATGATCAGCAAGAAGCGCTACTATGGTCTGGCCCTACCTATCTGGGAGTGCGAGGAGTGCGGCACGTTCACTGTCGTGGGCGACGAGCACGAGTTGGAGGAGCGCGCTGTGGAGGGCTGGGATACATTTGCCGGCCATACACCTCACCGGCCCTACATCGACGCGGTCAAGATTGCCTGCCCCTCATGCGGGGCCACGACCAGCCGCATCGCCGACGTGGGCAATCCCTGGCTCGATGCCGGCATCGTCGCCTTCAGCACGCTGCACTATCGCACCGACCGCGCCTACTGGGAGAAGTGGTACCCGGCCGACTGGATCTCGGAGAGTTTCCCCGGCCAGTTCCGCAACTGGTTCTACAGCCTGCTGGCCCAGAGCACGGTGCTAACCGACGAGCCGCCCTTTGACAACCTGTTTGGCTACGCCACACTGGTGGACGAAGACGGCCGCCCCATGCACAAGTCGTGGGGCAACTCCATCGAGTTCAACGAGGCCGCCGAAGAGATGGGCGCGGACACGATGCGCTGGCTCTATGCCTCGTGCAAGCCGGAGCAGAACCTGCAATTCGGCTTTAACCGCGGCGACGAGACGCGGCGGCGCTTCCTCATCCCGCTGTGGAACGTCTACTCGTTCCTGGTGACCTATGCCAACGCGGATGGCTGGACACCCCAGGCGGCAGCCGAGCAAGGGAGCACAGGCGAAGCATCTTCCCCTGGCCCCCGGCCCCTGGCCCCTGGAACCTCCCAACTAGACCGCTGGATCGTCGAACGCCTCAACGAGACGACGGTTGACGTCCGCGAAGCGCTGGACGCCTGGGACGCGGAGCGGGCCGCGGCGGCGCTGGAGCTGTTGCTGGATGACCTGTCCAACTGGTATGTCCGCCGTTCGCGCCGCCGCTTCTGGAAGAGCGAAGCCGATGCCGACAAGGCCGCGGCCTACGCCACGCTCTATCACGTCCTGGTTGAGTTTATCAAACTGCTGGCCCCATTTCTCCCGTTGACGACCGAAGCGATGTACCAGAATCTGGTGCGCGCCGGGGATGCCGGCGCGCCGCTGAGCGTCCCGGTTTTGAGCGTCCCGCTTCTGAGCGTCCACCACCACTTCTACCCGCAGGCCGACGCGGCCGCGCTCGATCATCGGCTGCTGGACAAGATGCGTCTGGTCATCGACGCGGCCGCGTTGGGGCGCTCGGCGCGCGGCTCGGCCGATGTCAAGCTGCGCCAACCGCTGGCCCGGGCGCGCGTTTTCGTCGGCTCGGAGCAGGAGCGGGCCGACTTGCAGGAGTTGGCCGGCGTGCTGGCCGAGGAGATCAATGTCAAGGCCATCGACATTGTTTCCGAGGTCGGCGAACTGGTCAGCTACAAGTTGCTGCCCAACAACCGCGCTCTGGGGCCAAAGCTGGGGCCGCTGTTCCCGGCCGTTCGCGCTGCCCTGGCGCAACTGGACCCGGCCGCCGCGGCCGTCCGCCTGCAAGCAGGCGCGGGGCTGGAGTTGGCCGTCAACGGCCAGATGGTGACACTGAACGGCGATGATGTACTGGTGCAGACGGAGTCGCGCGGCGGCCTGGCCGTCGCCGGCGGCAAGGGCATCACCGTTGCCATCGATCCGCACCTGACGCCGGAGTTGGTGCAAGAGGGCTACGCCCGCGACATCGTCCGGGCCATCAACAGCCTGCGCAAGGACGCCGGCCTGGAGGTTTCCGACCGGATCGCCCTGCACTACGTGGCCGAGGGGGATGTCGCGGCGACGTTCCAGAACTTCGGCGGCTTCATCGGCGCGGAAACTCTGGCCACACAACTGATGGCCGGCGAACCGGATAACGATGACATTCGTCAGCAGGTCAGCATCGGCGACACGCCGGTGACGCTGGCCCTGCACAAGCTCTAGCTCCGCGTCCTTCCTGGGAAACAACCTCAGGAAGGACGCGCTCATTTAGCCTTCGGGAACGACGACGGTAATGGCCTGCGGCACGACCTGCAGGTAAGCCGGTGTCGTGCCGCATTCCTCGCCATCGATCCACAGCGTCTGCGGCGGGTCCGCGTCGATGTGGATGCGCTTGCCCTGCATGAAGTGGACGGTCGCCTGCTCCTCGCCGCTGCGCACGACACAACTCTTGATGGCGTGAAGGTCGAAAGGGTTCTGGGTCAGCAGAACCACATCGAGCAGACCATCGGTCGGGTCAATTGTCTGCAACATCGGTTCCTCGGCGCTGCTGCTCTCGTCGCCGTCGTGCACCTGCACGTCGAGAAAGACCCGCTCCAGCCAGTCTTGTAGCTGCGGCGCGCGCGAATAGGCGATGTTGTTCACGTAACAGAGAACGCCCGGCTCCTCGATCTTCTCTGTGTCAACCGTTATTCTGAAGGCTGCCGGCGGCTGTTCCTTCAGGAACTGCAACCCTTTAATAGGATAGGCCAGGATACCCAGGTGGTCTTTCAATTCACGCGAGGCGTTGTGGTCGCTACCGATGCCGGTATAGGCCCGCAGCAGGAAATAGCGGCCGTTGACTTCGCCGATGTCCAGTTGCCGCCGCCCCTGACTGGTCGCCACGACATGCAGCGCGTCGGCCAGATTGTGCGGGATGCCGAGGTCGGCGGCCACCGTGTTGCCGGTCCCGCCCGGCAGAATGGCGATAGGGGTTTGGTGGCCGTGGGCCATCAGGCCATTGATGACCTCCATCAACGTCCCGTCGCCGCCGTAGACAGCGATCAGGTCGCAGCCGGCGGCGGCTGCCTGGTGAGCCATCTCCGTGGCATCGCCCGGCCCGTGGGTCACTCTGACATCCCACTGGATGCCGTCGTTCTGCGAGAAGACATCATTGATAGTGTTGAGCACCGGCTCATTGTTGCCGGCGGCCGGATTGATAATGATCTGAATGGTACGGGTTGACTCATTCATACGTCACCTTTACGAAGCCAAGCAGTTGTTCTTCAGACACCTCCAGTTGATAAATGTTCCCGCAACGCGTCGTCGCGGGTCTTCTGAGCGCTACAGCCCTGCGGCCAAATCTTCCCGAACTTGGTGATGCGCCGGCGGATATACCAGATGGAGGGATCGGCCTCTGCGCGGCGCGCCTTGACAAGAAACATGGCCGCCTCGGCCGAGTAGCCCAAGCCGATGAGAATGGCGCAGGCCATGGCTACGCTGCGGTGGCGTCCGCGGCTGCAATGGACGGCCACACCCTGACCGCGCGCGATCACTGGCAGGGCGGCTGTCACCCCCGTGCACAGCTTGCCCATCGGCACGGGCCGCAGGGGCGAGTCGTTGGTGGGCAGGTGCAGCAGCCGGAAGGGCGGCTCGCTCAGTTCCGGTGGCGGCACGCGGTTGGTCATGCTGATGACCAGATGGACATTTAGTGTCCGTAGGGCGGTGATGGCTTCGGCCGTCGGCCAGGCGGCGACCACCAGGGTGTCGGTAATTGCGGTCACGCTCATCGGTCATCATCATAGGAAAAAGCCGGCTGGTTCGTCAAAATGTCAGAGATACATTCGTTCGCCAGTGATGATATAGGCCGGCTATGCCGGTGTGCCTTTTCGGACAAGGGTTGTTATCATTGGCGATTATATGCGTCGCTCGCTTGTTTCCATCTTTGCTCTTCTGGGGCTGATTGTCCTGCCAATGTTCATCGCGCGGGCCTGGGCCGATGATCTACCCTCACTTCAGACGGATGAGCCGCTCATTGTCGCCGAACCGCCGTCGGTCTGGCTGCCCGATGAGGTCCACATCGATGACCTGCCCCAGTGGACGGCCGCGGCTCCGGCGGCGGATACCTGTGCCACGGCCACCCCGCTGGAACTGTCTTTCAGCCATACCGCCGATGGCAGCGGCACGTTGACCAACTCCTTCACTGCCGATGCCACAGACCCGGTTCTCTCGTGCGCCTATGGCGCGCCGACCAGCCCGACCGGCTATCGTACCGCCTGGCACGTACTTGTGGCCGGCGACACCGGCGTCATCACTATCACCACGGAAGGTAGCGACTACGACACCATCCTGGCCGTCTATGAAGGTACATGCGAGGCTCTACGCTCGCTTTCCTGCGCCGATGACACGCAGGGCTTCCAGTCCCGAACGACGGTGCGCGTCATTCGCGGGCACACCTATTACATTCTTGTCGCCGATTACCAATCTGGTGCGCCCGCGTCGGCCATCCTGCGGCTGTCCGCGATCATGCGCGAGGGCGGGCAGCGCTGGCGTCAGGTCAGCAACCTGCCCTTCGGCGGCGTCAGCCGCCACGCCTTCGCCAGCGACGGCGTCGATATGTACGTCATCGGCGGCCAGACGCGCATCCAGGGCGTGCCCGTACTGACCAACCGGCTGCTGCGCTACAACGCTGAGTCGCGCCAGTGGACAAAGTTGGCCGACATACCCGGCACCGGCTTATCGAACACCACCGCTGTCCGGCTGGGTCGGCGCATCTACGTGCCCGGCGGCTTCAATGGCAACACCAGCGACTACGCCAACACCCACTTCGTCTATGACCTGGATACCGACTTCTGGGGCACGGCCGCGCCCATCCCGACGGCGCTGCTGCCCGGCGGCGAAATGTTCGCCTGGGCGTCGGCCGTCGCCGCGCCAGACGAGACGTCCTACTACCTGACTGGTGGGCTGGCCAGCATCCCGCCATTCCAGACCAACGCCGTTGTCCTCAACAACACCTATCGCTACACGCCCAGCACCAATCAGTGGGAAGCCTTCCGGCCCATGACCACGGCTCGCTACGCCCACACGGCCGCCTGGGTCAGCACGGCCAATCGCGGTTTGTGTGTCGTTGGCGGCCTGTCATCGGGCGTTGACACCGCCGGCCAGCCCATCATCGTGCTGCTGACCAGCGGCGAGTGCTATAACCCGGCGACCGGCTCAGACTGGCGACCGACCGGGCCGCTCAACTTCCCGCGCTATAACGCCGGCAGCGCCATCGGCCCGGACGGCAACTGGTACGTCTTCGGCGGCCTGGACGCGCAGGGCAACGGCGTGCCCGAAGTCGAGATCTATGACCCGCTGGCCAATGCCTGGCACGTCCTGGACAGCGATTTCAGCTGGGGGGGCCGGCCGACGGACCCGCCTTTCGACTGGCCGCGGGGCGCGTTCTGGCGGGACAATCTCTACGTCTTCGGCGGCAATACGCCGCGCGAACAACGCGTCGTCTCGACTGTCGATCGGCTCAACGTCGGCTCAGGCGTGATCTGGTATGTCCACCGCGCCCTCATCCCCATTGCGCCCAAGATCGGCAGCGACAATTTGCTCTTCTGGGCGACCTACTTGCCGCTGAACAGCCCGCTGAACGGCAACTTCGTTCGCTCCAACCAGTTCTACAACGCTTACTATTTCGCCTGGCCTGCCTTCGGCCGGGCGACCATCCGTCTGGGCAACATTCCCTCGGACAGCAACTTCAACGTCGCTGTCTACGATGCCAACAAAGTCCTGCGTGGTCAGGGCGACCCTGCCATCTATGGGGGCGAGAAGACCGTCCAGATAACGCTGATGCCGGGCACCTACTACGTCGTCGTCCAGCGCATCTTTCCGAAAGACTTACCTAACCCGGATGACTTCTACAGCCTGGGGGTCTTCACGCCGTGACCCGGCGCGGCGGCAGCGTCTTGCCCACCCGGCCGCGCGGCCGGGCGGGCGCACATTGACCTATGAGCGTGCGCATTCTTCACTTCGCCGACGCCCACATCGACATTGCCAACTACGGCCGTCACGACCCGCAGACGGGCTTACCGCAGCGCGTCGTCGATTTCCTGGCCGCGCTCGACCAGATCGTCGACGCGGCCCTGTCCGAGCGCGTTGACCTGGTCATCTTCGCCGGCGATGCTTACAAGGACCGCAACCCGCAGCCGACCTTCCAGCGCGCCTGGGGCGAGCGCATCATGCGCCTGTCACGGGCGGGCATCGCCACGCTGCTGCTGATCGGCAACCACGACATTGCCCCGGCCGAGAACCGCGCCCATACGTTGCAGGAATTCGCCACTCTCTCTGTGCCCCATGTCTTTGTCGCCGACAAGCTGAAGCTGTGGACGCCGGCCGAACTGGGCGTGCCCGTGCAGGTGCTGGCCCTGCCCTGGGTGACGCGCAGCCGCTTCCTGGCCCGCTACGACATGACCGGCAAGACGTTGGACGAAATCCACGACGCCATCCTCGACCGCATCCACGAGGCGCTGACCTCGACACTGGAGAACGAGGTCGATCCGGCGCTGCCGCTCATCCTGACCGCCCACGCCAGCGTCCACGGGGCGCGCCTGAGCAGCGAGCGTAACATCATGCTCGGCCAGGACCTGACGCTCAGCGAGGGCCTGGTCAGCGACCCGCGCTTCGACTACGTCGCCCTGGGCCATATCCACAAGCACCAGGTGCTCAACGAGCGGCCGCCGGTCATCTACTCCGGCTCGATTGAGCGCATCGACTTCGGCGAGGCGGGCGAGCAGAAGGGCTACGTTTTGGCCGAGGTGTCGCGCGGGCACACAGACTGGCGCTTCGTCCCCTTGCATACGCGCCGCTTCGTCGACCGGCTTATCTCCATCAAAGACCCCGACAGCTTCATGGACGACATCATGTCCCAGCTACCGGAGGCCGAGCATATCGCCGGGGCCATCTGCCGCGTGCAGATCGAATTTGCCCAGGAGCACGAGGCGCTGCTGGACGAGAAGCTCATTCGCGACCACTTCGCCGACGCCTTCGACCTGCGCCTGCTGAAGCACCGTCTTGGCTCCGAGAAGAGCCGTCTGCCGTCGGGCCTGGCTGTGGAGACGCTCAGCCCCTATGAGTTGCTGGAGTTCTACTGGCGCTACAAAGGCCGGCCAGACGCGGAGATCGATGCGCTACTCGAATTGGCGCACGACGTGCTGGCCGCCGGCGCAGACGGCGACGCCGTTGTCTGAGCGCTGCCGCGACGACACTCGCACACGGCCATGATCCCCCACTACTTGAGCCTGACCAACTTCCTGTCCTACCGCGATACGGCCGTCCTCGACCTGAGCAGCGTCCATCTGGCCTGCATCTCCGGGCTAAACGGCGCGGGCAAGTCGAGCCTGCTGGACGGCATGACCTGGGCGCTCTTCGGCCGCGGCCGCTCCGGCGACGACAACGTGGTCAACCGCATCGCCGCCGGCAACGGCAAGGCTGCCGAGGTGACCTTCATCTTCGAGCTAGAGGGCGCTGTCTACCGCGTCATCCGCCGTAAGGTCGTGGGCAAGACGACGCAGCTGGAGCTGCACGTCCGCGGCGCGCTGGCGGACAGCGACGCGCTGGCGGACAGCGACAAGGGCCAACCGCGCTGGCGCACGCTGACACAAGCGGGCGTCCGCGAAACGCAGCGGGCTATTGAAGAACTGCTGCGGATGCAGTACGACATCTTCACCAACGCCAGCTTCCTGTTGCAAGGGCAGGCCGACGAGTTCACCACCAAGACGCCCAACCGGCGCAAGGAAATCCTGGCCGACATCCTGGGCGTCAATCGCTGGGATGCCTACAAAACGCTGGCCGGCGAGCGGCGCAAAGCGGCTGAGAACGAGGAGAAGGTCATCGACCGCCGCCTGGCCGACATCGACGCCGAACTGGACCAGGAGGGTGAGCGCCGGCGCGAATTGGAGTTGGCCGAGGCGTATGAGCAAGCCGTCGCCGCCCAACAGACAGCCCAGGACGCGCTGGTGGCCACGCTGCGCGAAAAGCGCGCGCTCATCGAACAGCAGCGCCAGCAGGTAACGCAGACGACAACGGAGCTAGAGCGGACGCGAACAGAATTGCGCCGGCTGGAGCGCGACGCCGCGCTGCGCCAGGCCGACCTGGAGGGCCATCGCGCGCTGATCGACCGCGCCGCGGCCATTGCGGCGGCCTATCAGGCGTATCAGCAGCTTGCGGCTGAGCTAAGCATGTGGCAGAAGCGCGCCGACGATGCCAACGCCCTGCTGCGCGAACGCCAGCCATTTGAACTGGCCATCGCGAAGGCCCGCACGGCGCTGGAGGAGCGCGTACAGACGCTCATGGCCCAGGAGACAGCGGCGGCCGATGCTCTGGCCGGCCGGCAGCGCATCGCCGCGCAACTCGCCGAGCGCCGCACCCAACTGGACACCGCTGAGGCGGAGGTCGTCGAACTGACCGAGCGGGAAGTGGCCTGGCACGCCGCCCGTGACCGCCGGCAACAGGCCGAGGCCAACAGCGCTTTGTGGCAGCTGGAGCGCGACCAGTTGGCCGCGCAGGCCGAGGAAGCCGAGCGCAGCCGCGCCCAGCGCGAGATGATCGCCGTTAGCCATGACCAGGCCCAGGCAAGGCTAGACGCGGCCCAGGCCATCCTCGCCACGCTGGCGGGGCGCGAAGAGCGCCGCGCGGCGATCAAGTTCGAGCGCGCCGACCGCAACGGGGAGCTAGAGGCGCTACGGCGTGAGGGTGAGGAGCGCAACGAACGCATTGAGCGCCTGCGCCTGGAAGAGGCCACCGGCGAGTGCCCCATCTGCGGCCAGCCGCTGACCGAGGAGCACCGCGAGGCCGTGCTCAAGGACCTGGAAGACGAGCGCGAGGCGTCGCGGTCACGCTATCGGGAAGTGCAAGCGCAGCTGCAAGCGCTTGACCAGGAGGAGACAGTCCTGAGCGCCGAGGCAACCCGGCGGCCGCACCACGAGAAGGAGCGCGACACCCAGCAGCGCAGCGTGGCCAACTACGCCGCGCAACTGGCCCACATCGATGGGCTGCTAAGCGTCTGGGATAGCCGCGATGGGCGCAGCCGGCTGGCGGCGCTGGAGGCTCTGCTTGCCGCGGCCGACGTGGCTGCGTTGCGGGCCGAGGAAGAACGCTTGCGTTCGGCCACAGCCGATCTGCGCCAGAAGAATCGCGAGCAGCAGCTGCTCGTCGGTGAAATTCGTCGGTTGGAGACGCAGTGCGAGCAGCTGGACAAGACCGCCCAGCAATGGGCGCAAACAGGCCGCCCGGCGCTGCTGGCTGCGCGCCGCGAGCTGGAGGAGCAGCGCTACGCCGCCGACGCGCAGGCCAGGTTGGCCGCCGTCGACAAGCGGCTGGCAGCCGTGGCCTACGACGAAGCCGCCCACGCCGCTGCCCGTGGACGGCTGGCCGAGCAGAGCGCCGCGCCGGAGGAGTACCAGGCCCTGCAACGGGCCGAGGCGGCCATCAAGCCCCTGGCCGACGGGCTGGCCGAGCTAGAGCGCCGGCGCGAGCGCGAGGCGGCGCGCGCGGCCGATTTGGAAACGCAGCACATAAGCCTATCAGCGTCGTTGCGCGACTTGCAGGCCGGCGCTACTGACTTGCGCGCCGCTGAGGCCGAGCTGGCCCGTCTGCGCGACGAGCAGGCCCGCGCCATCCGCGCCACCAGCGCCGCCCGCCAGAAGGTTGATGTCCTGGCCGACCTGCGCCGGGTGCAGAAAGACCTGCGCGCCGAACGGCAGACCGTCGGCGGGCGGATCGGGTTCTTGCGCCAACTGGAAGACGCCTGCGGCCGGAACGGTGTCCAGGCGTTGCTGATCGAGACAGCCCTGCCGGAGATCGAGGAGCACGCCAACGAACTGCTTTACCGCCTCTCCGGCGGCGAGATGCGCGTCCGCTTCGACACGCAGCGCGAGCGTAAGTCCGACGGCGGCCAGATCGAGACCCTGGACATTAAGATTTCCGACAGCAGCGGCGAGCGCCCTTACGAGAATTACAGCGGCGGCGAGAAATTCCGCGTCAACTTCGCCATTCGCCTGGCCCTGTCGCAGGTCTTGGCCCGCCGGGCCGGGGCGCGCTTGCAGACGCTGGTCATCGACGAAGGCTTCGGCAGCCAGGACCCGGAGGGCCGGCAGCGTTTGGTGGAGGCCATCAACGCCGTGCAGCCGGAGTTTGCCTGCATCCTGGTCATTACCCACATCGATGAACTGCGCGACAAGTTCCCCGCGCGCATCGAGGTGGAGAAGACGGCCGCCGGCTCGCGCCTGGCGCTGGTCGCCGTTTAGAAGGTGGGGGCGAATCAGTCGCCTGGGGTATAGAGGTAGCCGGCGGCGCGCAGGCCGAACTGGACCATGTCGCGCACGGCCACCGACCGCTCCTGCTCGGCCAACGGCGAGGAGAGCAAGTTGTAGACGATCTCGTCGAACGCGCCTACGAGGGCCTCAGCCGTGCGGCGTGTGTTCTGCGGCTCAATCTGGTGGCGCTCCAGGGCGGCTGTCAGCGCCCGCTGCCAGGCACGCACCAGCTTCTCGCGATACTCCGCCCGCCGCTCGCTCAACGACGGCACCGACCCCATTCCGCCGACCAGCAGCAGTTGCACCACCGCCGGCTCATAAAAGGCAACGTTGACATACGACTGGATGGCGGTCTCCAATTGGGCCGGGTAGGACGACCGGCTCATGAGCGCCTGGTCGATGGCTTGTAGCAGAAAAGCGGCCGTCTCCTCAAAGAGGTGGACGAAGAGTGTCTCCTTGTCGGGGAAGTAGAAGTAGAACGTGCCGATGGCGACGTTGGCCTCGCTCACAATGTCGCGGACAGTGGCCGCGTGGTATCCTTTCTCGGCAAAGACACGCACGGCGGCTTGCATCATGGCCGTGCGTTTGGCATCCTTTTTCTGGCGGGTCTTGTCGGTGCTGCGGTAGGGCATATAGATCGCCGCTATCTTACCGATATCTTGAGGAGGCCGCAATGTGATCCGGCTGACCGTGGATTCCAACGACGCC
>DAOSMQ010000025.1:0-11659 GCA_035372725.1 Promineifilum sp. (SeqCode) | reverse complement strand
CGCTGCGGATGGCAAACTGCAAGCCCTCCTGCTTCAGCGACAGCGGCCCCAGGTGCAAGATGGGTGTGCCGCCCGGCCAGAATAGCCCCTGCACCAGGAACACGGAAATCACCACGGGCAGGGCCGTCTTGAAAACGGCGCGCAGGAACGACGGCAACACCCCCGCCCACGCGGCCAGCGGCACGATGAGCAGCATAAAGGCCAGGTAGGTCAACCAGACCCCCGGCAGAAACAGCCCCAGCACCAGACAGAAAGCGACGAGAGCGAGTTTGGTCAGCGGGTGTAGGCGGTGCATCCCGCTCTCGCGCGGAATGTACAGGCTGAAGGATGTGCTCATAGTCGCCAGACAGCCGCCTTAGCGGATGTCTTCAGCCCGCGAGAAGCGATCCAGGAAGCGCAACGGCAGGGCGCGAATGACGCCCCAGACGATGAAGAACGAAATGGCCTTGTCCAGCGGGTCGGACGAGACGCCCTGGGCGAAGGCTGAGGGCAGGATGCCCAGGCCAGCATTGCGAAAGACGGCGGTGATCACGTCGGTGCCCGAGCCGGTGACGCCGCCGTTGACGTAGGTGAGAATGGGCGCGGAGATGAGGGCGGCGATAAGGCCGGTGATGACGCCGGCGATGATGGCTCGCCACCACACCTTGAACCAGCCAAAGCGCGAGAACAGCCCCGCCACCAGGCCGATAACAGCGCCGGTGATCCAGAAGGCGGTGTAGAACGAGTTGATGCCGCTGAGGCCCCAGACCAGGTTGGTCAATGCGCCGGTCAGCATCCCGGCCAGCGGCCCGGCCACGGCGGCAACGAAGATCGTGCCAATGGAGTCGAGATAGAGAGGCACTTTGAGCGTGTAGATGAGCTGGCCGATGGCGATATTGATGGCAATGGCCACCGGGATCATGACCAGCGTGATCGTGCTGAAATCGCGTCGCAGACGTTCCATATCCTCCAACCTCCTTACCGATTGCCGCTTGTGGCCCAGAAGCCTGTATAACGGTATCCACTGTCAATAAACGATTGTACGTATGTTTGTCTGCCTGTCCACCTTAGCCGCTGGTCTGCCCTTGACCGATGCGCCCACCAGGATAAGCTAAGCGTGAACAATCCGTGAAAGAATTGTAAGAGAGTTTGTAAGCATCGGCTACTAAACTACTGACGTTACCTGTGTTTTGAATGGGGTAATGTCCTTTCTGTGTGGCTGTTGCATGCCCATTCTGACAATAGCGACATCATCAGTGACTGCTCCTCAGCTGCCGGCTGCCGGCAAGGAGGTCGTGCTACCCGCAAAAACCAACTGATCCGCAAGCCCTCCACACCGTTCCACCGGTCTGCGACCAGCCGTTCCGGCCGCCCCGGTCAATGATCCGATGCTTTTGCTCAACGAATCCTTGGAGGACCAAGTTGTCTAGGAAGAACACTCTTAAGCTAGTGGTGATTGTCGGTCTGCTGCTGATTACCGCGTCAATTGCCTTTGCCCAGGACGCTACGCAGCCCTCACGCGCTGAAACCGGGCGCACCATTCCTGATCAGGTCAAAACCCTTAGACTGGACACGCCCATACAGGTAAGCGGCGCCGAAGCGGCCTTCCGGCTAGCGCCGGAACTGCGCAACGCCACCGGCCGGCAGCAGGTCGTCGTCCGTCTGAGCCAACCGGCGCTGGCGGTGGCTCCGGCCGCCGAAGGCGCGATGGCCGCGGCCGTCTCGCAGCAGGCCGAAGTCGTCGCCGCGGCCCGCTCGCTCGATAGCAACGTCCGCGTGCTGGCCACGCTGCGCATGGCGCTCAACGCCGTCGTCATCGAGGCCGACAGCGCCACCCTGGCCCAGTTGGCCCGCAACCCCAACGTCGTCGCCATCACCCCGCTCCGTAACTACGAACTGGATCTGTCGGAGACCGTGCCCTACATCGGCGCGACCGCGGTCCAGAACGAGGGCTACGATGGCTCTGGCGTCCGTGTCGGCGTGATCGACAGCGGCATCGACTACACCCACGCCGTTTTCGGCGGCCCCGGCACAGTCGAAGCCTACGAGAACAACGACCCGACGATCATCGAGCCGGGAACCTTCCCGACCGAGCGCGTCGTCGGCGGCTATGACTTCGTCGGCAGCGAGTGGCCCAACGGCGACATCATGCCCGACCCCGACCCGTTGGATGACGGCCCCGGCGGCGGCCATGGCACGCACGTGGCCGACATCATCGGCGGCAACCTCGGCGTGGCCCCCGGCGTCGATCTCTACGCCCTGAAGGCCTGCTCCTCGGTCTCGACCTCCTGCGCCGGGCTGCCCTTGCTCCAGGCCATTGAATTTGCCGTTGACCCCAATAACGATGGCGACACGAGCGACCATTTGGACGTGATCAACATGTCCCTCGGCTCGCCCTATGGCGACCCGCGCTGGGATGACCTGTCCTACGCGGTGGACAACGCCAGTGCCGCCGGTGTCCTGACGGTGGCCTCGGCCGGCAATAGCGCCGACAAGCCCTATGCCCACGGCACGCCCGCCGCGGCGGTCACAGCACTGGCTGTGGCCCAGACCAACGTCCCTTCGGCGACGCAGGGCTTGATGGAAGTTGTCGAGCCGGAGAGCATCGCCGGTTTGTACGCGGCCGTGCACCAGCCCTGGTCGCCTGAAGTCACAGACCCGATCCAGGCCCCGTTGCAGTATGGCGACGGCAGTGGCGGCAACCTCGATGGCTGCACTGCCTTCCCGGCTGGTTCGCTGACCGGCAAGATCGTCCTGGTGGATCGCGGCACGTGCGCGTTCAGTATCAAGATCAGCAACATCGCCGCGGGCGGCGCGATGGCCGGCATCATTGGCCTGATCACCCCCGGCGAACCGTTCGCGGGCAGCTATGGCGGTGGTGATCCGAGCGTCCCCGGCTTCATGATCAGCCAGGCTGATGCCCAACTGCTGAAGGATGCTCTGGAAGAGGGCCAGGTGATCGTCGCTTTCGACCCGGCCAATGACATCCCGCTGGTCGGCCACATGGTCGGCAGCAGCAGCCGCGGCCCGAGCGGCGGCCTCAACATGGCCAAGCCCGACATCGGCGCACCCGGCGCGTCCGTCTCGGCCATCCACGGCACGGGCACGGGCACGGAGGCCTTCAGTGGCACGTCCGGCGCGGCCCCGATGGTGACTGGCTCGGCGGCTCTGTTGATGGACGCCTACCCGGATCGCTCCTGGGCGGAGATCAAGTCGCTCTTGATGAATACCGCTGAGACGGACATCATGAATACGCCGGAGTTCTTCGGCGGCTACCTGGCAGCCATCAGCCGCATCGGCGGCGGCGAAGTGCGCGTCGATCGCGCGCTCCACTCGCCCATTGCGGCCTGGGATCGCGATGATCTGACCGGCTCGCTGTCGTTTGGCTTCCATGAGGTGACAGGCCAGCTCGACATGCTCAAGCGCGTCACCATCCGCAACTACACCGACAGCCCCGTAACGCTGCGCTCGGAAGTGGATTACCGCTACGACAATGACGCCAACGGCGAAGTGCGCGTGACGGTGCCCACGCTGATCACGGTTCCGGCCAATGGCACTGTGGGCGTTCCCGTGCGCATGTTTATCCGGCCGCGGTTGAGCCGGCCCCTGCACGAGTGGGTGCTCAACAGCGGCAGCCAGGGCGCTAACCCGGATGCGCTGACGCTGGTCGAGTATGACGGCTATATCCGCTTCATCGGCGTCGGGGCCAACGGACAGGGCGCGGACGCCCATGTGGCCTGGCACGTCCTGCCGCGGGCTGCCGGGCGTCCGGAGACCGGGTTCGTGCCCCAGACGAACACCGGTTGGGTGCGCAACACCGGCGTATCGCCGATGTACATCGACACCTACTCGCTGCTGGGCAGCAGCCCGCAGATCGCTGGCGACCCGCCCCTGGGCGGCCAGACTGCCCCGGTTGACCTGCGTTGGGTCGGCGTGCAGACCTACCCGGTTCCGGCCGGCGTCTGCGGCCCCGTGGACTCCTTCGTCATGGGTCTGGCGGTCAATACCTGGGATCGCTACTCCCACGCCAGCCACGTCCTGGTCGGCTTCGACCTTGACCTCGACGGCGACGGCACGTTCGATTACGAGGTGTTCAACTACGACGCCTCCGGCGCGTTTGGTAGCGCCCCCAGCGACGGCCGCAGCCTGACCTGGGTCAGCAACCTGGCCACCGGCGCTGCCAGCGCCTCCTTCTACACACAGCACGAGACCAACTCCGGCAACTTCGTGCTCTTCTTCTGTGGCCAGCAGATCGGCATGAACGCGTCGAACTTCTTCAACACCTCGATGGACGCATCCGCGTTTGCTTTCGACTACTACTACAGTGGCTCGATCGACACCATCGAAGGTATGAACATCGTGCCGTTGGGCGAGCGCTACCTGACTGTGTTCCAGAACGGCGACATCGGTTTCACCTGGCTGCCGGCACGTTCGCCGCGGACGCGCTTCGGGATTATCGACTTCGGCGACCAGCTGAATATGACGGAGACGGGTGTGCTGTGGCTCTACGGCCCCGGCTCGCCCGGCGAGGCCCGCGTCTGGGAGTTGCAGCCGTAACCAGTTGACCTATGGGGTAAGAACATGAGACCGCCAGTCATCTAGATGGCAGAACGGACAGCAAAAACGCTTCTCATTTTCTTTCTCCTCCTGTAGCAAGGCGCCGCGCCCAACTCGTTTGGGCGCGGCGTTTTTGCTGGCTATCATTCCGGGTTATGACGATCCATTCCTCCGCCGATCTGGACGCGCGGCTGGATTTCAATGCTCCGGCGGCCACTGAGACGCGCTTGCGCGCTGCCGCCCGACGCTCCGCCCGCCCTGGCCGAGTCTGACCCGACCGAGGCTTTCTACGCCATCGACGCGGCCCACATGTTGGCCATCGTCGCCCCGCCGGCCGAAGCGCTGGCCTGGAACCGGCGCGCCCCAACGAACTGGCTACTGCCCCTGACTGGCCGGGCCTTCACTCCTAATTCCTAATTTCCCAACGCCTGGTCAACGTCGGCGATGATGTCGTCGATATGTTCCAGCCCGACGGAGACGCGAATCAGGCCGGGGGTGATGCCCACGACGCGGCGCTCGCCGTCGGTCAGAGCGCTGTGGGTGGTGCTGGCCGGGTGGGTGACGGTCGTGCGCGCGTCGCCCAGATTGGCGACGATGTCGCACATCTTCAGCCCGTCCAGAAAGCGCCGCCCGGCCGGCAGCCCGCCGCTGACCTCGAAGGTGACGATGCCGCCCCCGGCCGACATCTGCCGCCGCGCCAGCTCGGCCTGCGGGTGCGACGGCAGGAAGGGATAGCGCACTGTCTCCACGCCGGCCCGCCGCGACAGCCACTCGGCCAGGGCCAGGGCATTGGCGCAATGGCGCTCCATGCGTAGCGACAGCGTTTCCAGCGACTGGCTGAGCAGCCAGCTATTGAAGGGCGACAACGTTGGTCCCGTCTGGCGGGCGAAATGGGTCAGCTCGTTAACCGTCAGACGGTCGCCGAGGATGACGCCCCCGATGGTGCGCCCCTGGCCGTCGAGGAACTTGGTCGTCGAGTGAACGACAAGGTCCGCGCCCAGCGCCAGCGGCTGCTGAACCACCGGCGTGGCAAAGGTATTATCGACCACCAGCAAGACCTTGCGCTCGCGACACAGCGCCGCCACCCAGGCCAAATCGACCAGCGTCAGGTCGGGGTTGGAGGGCGTCTCCACCAGACACAGGCGCGTCTCCGGGCGGAAGAGGCCGGGCCACGTCTCGGTCAACTCGCAGTCGGCGTAGCTGTGGGCGATGCCCCAGCGTGGCAGGATGGTCGTCAGCAGCTGGTGGGTCGCTCCAAAGAGCGAGCGGGAGGCCACCACGTGATCGCCGCTATTGAGCAGCCCGGCCAGGATGGTGAAGAGCGCGGCCATACCCGAGGCCATCGGCAGCCCCGCCTCAGCCCCTTCCATGCCGCACAGCCGCGCTACCAGTTCAGCGCTGTTGGGGTTGTCCCAACGCGTATAGACATAGCCCGGTTCCTCGCCGCCGTAGACGGCGCGGGCCTGGTCGGCGCTGTCGAAGGTGAAGCCGGAGGCCATATAGATGGGCGTCACCTGCTCGCGGTAGTGGCTGGCGCGGGCGCGGGTACGGATGGTGCGCGTTTCGGAGTGGGGGCGGCGGTTGTCGGCGGGCATAGGCTATCTCCTGCTGTTGGTCTTGGCCGGCGGTGGGTGTATGGGCCGCTGGCAACGTTACCCTATTGTAACCGAGAGGCCAGACCTGTCAGGTGTGGGCGAGCGTCAGGCAATCGTTGGGTTGTTGCTCTTGCCGCCGGGTGGGGTTTTGCTATAGTGCCCGTGATGGCAGAGACGATCTCCCTTTCCGCCGCCTGGCGCACCGACACCGGTCTGGTGCGTGGCCACAACGAGGACTTTGTTAAGGTCTACGAGCCAGCCACGGAGGACGAGCGCCGCCGCCACGGCGCGGTCTACATCGTCGCCGATGGCGTGGGGGGAGCCGACGCCGGGGAAGTGGCCAGCCAGTACGCCAGCGAGCGGACGCTCCACCACTACCTGGCCGCCGATGGCCGCACCGATTGGGGGCAGCGACTCATCGACGCCATGCAGGCGGCCAACACCGACCTGCGCCGCCTGGCCGCTGGCCGCGACGACAGCCGGCGCATGGCCACGACGATGGTCGCCGTGGTCATCCAGGATGGCCAGGCATTCATCGGCAACGTTGGCGACAGCCGCGCCTACCAGTGGCGCAAGGGGCGGCTGGAACAGATCAGCCGCGACCAGAGCCTCGTCGCCCGCCTGGTGGAAGAGGGCGCTCTGACGCCGGAAGAGGCCGTCCACTACCCCTACAAGAACGTCATTCTCTATAGCATCGGCTCGGAGAAGCGGCCGCCCATCGATCTCTACCCCATCGTCCTGGAGCCGGGCGACCTGCTGGTACTCTGTTCCGACGGCCTGACCCGGCACGTGGAGGACGGCGAGATCGCCGCCATTGCCGGCGACGAGCGGCCGGACGTGGCCGCCGACATCCTGGTGCGGCTGGCCCGCGAGCGCGGCGGCGAGGATAACATCACCGTGGCCATCATCCAGCACGGCGAACGGCTGGAGGAGAGCACCCAGCCCACGGCACGGCTCACCGCGGCGCAGCCCGTGGTCGATGCGCCGGCAGCCTCCATCCCCGTCCCTGTGGTGGCGCCGCCACCCGTACCGCAGGGGGGCGGGCCGCCGCGAGAGCGGCCGCGCAGCCTCTGGCCGCTGACCTTCGCCCTGGTCGCGATCATGGCCGTGCTCATCTTCGTCCTGTGGGTCGTCGTCCAGCGGGCCACGACTATCTAGCAGGGCCACGACCATCTAGCGCTCTGCCCGCAAGAGAACACAACGCATAGACGCCAGAGCTGTCCTCCTCCTTGCAGCCTCGCTTGAAGCTCGTTGTCGTCCCTGCTTTCCCGCCCTCATGCGCCTCTGAGTAACTTTGACGCGCCGGCCAAAATCTCATATAATAGCGGATCAATATGACAAGTGTATTACGTATTCTACCCCTGGGGGGGCTAGGTGAGATCGGCAAAAACATGACCGCTTTTGAGTATGAGGATGACATCCTCATCGTCGATGCGGGCGTCATGTTCCCCGAAAATGACATGCTAGGCGTCGATCTCATCATTCCCGATTATCATTACTTGATGGAAGAGGATCGCCTCTCCAAAATTCGCGCCATCATCATTACGCATGGCCACGAAGACCATATCGGCGCGCTGCCGCACATCATCGAGGACATTCGCGCGCCCATTTACGCCACGCCGCTGACACTGGGCCTCATCGAGGCCAAGCTGCGCGAGGCCCGCCGGCTGGACGACGTTGAACTGGTTTCCTTCCGCGCCGGCGAGGTGCTGGAGATCGGCCCGTTCAAGATCGAGCCGTTCCACGTCGCCCACAGCATCCCCGATTGCGTCGGCTTTGGCATTACGACGCCGGTGGGGTTGATCGTCCATACCGGCGACTACAAGTTCGACCACACGCCCATTGACAACTGGCCGCCCGACTTCGCCAAGCTGGCCGAGTTCTCGCAGCGCGGCGTCCTGGCGCTGATGGCCGACAGCACCAACGCCGACCGGCCCGGCTGGACCGAGTCGGAGATGGACCTGGCTCAGGGCTTCGAGGATGTTTTCCGCACCGCGCCCGGCCGGATCATTGTCGCTACCTTTGCCTCGCTCATCTCGCGCGTGCAGATCGCCGCCGCCGCGGCCCAGAAGTTCAACCGCAAGATCGCCATCGCCGGCCGCTCCATGCGCGACGCGGTCAAGATCGCCCGCAAGCTCGGCTATCTGGAAGTGCCCGATGACCTGATCATCGACATCAGCCAGGCTGTCACCCTACCGCCCAGTCGCGTGGTCATCATGGCCACCGGCTCCCAGGGCGAGCCGTCGGCCGTGCTCGGCCGCCTGGCCCGCGGCCAGCACAAGCAACTCAGCATCCAGGAAGGCGATACGGTCATCTTCTCGGCCCATCCCATCCCCGGCAACGAGGAACTCATCTACCGCACCATCAACCAACTCTACCGGCGTGGGGCGACAGTGCTCTATGACCGCATCGCCAAGGTGCATGTCTCCGGCCACGCCAGCCGCGAGGAGATGAAGCTGCTCATCAACCTTATCAAGCCGGTCTTTCTGATCCCCATCCACGGCGAACTGCGCCACCTGAAGCTGCATGCCCAGATCGGCCAGACGTTGGGCATTCCCGCCGAGCGCATCGCCGTAGTGGAGAACGGCACGCCCATCGACCTGACGCCCTATAGCATGACCGTCCGCGAGCGATTGCCCGGCGGCTACGTCTTCGTCGATGGCTCCGGCGTGGGCGACATCGGCTGGGCCGAGGTGCGCGACCGCGACCGGCTGGCGCAGGCGGGCTACTTCTTCGCCGCCGTGCCTACCGACGGCCGCGGCGGTATGGCCGGCCCGCCCCAGCTCAGCACGCGCGGCTTCGTCAACGAGGCCGAGGCGGGCGAGCTGCTGCTGGAGGCCGAGAAGCTCATTGCCCGCACGGCGGCCGAAGCCCAGCGCGAGGGCCGGCCCATCTCCGCGTCGCAGATCGAGGGCGCGCTCAACCGCTATCTCTATGACGAGACGCGCAAGCGGCCGGTCATTGAGGTGGTTGTGGTATAGTGGACAGTGAGCAGTGGTCAGTCGTAGTGACCGCCGACCACAGACCACTGATCCCTAGCCCCTAGCCCCTGTCTTACCGATAAAGGACGCGCGTCTCCAGTGGGGCGCGCGTTTTTTGTCGCTCTTCGGCGGGGTGGCCCAGGGTGATCAGGCCTTGCGGCTGCCAGTCGGCCGGCAGGTCGAGCGTCTGGCGGACGACAGCCGCGCAGAAGAGCGGCGCGCACAGCCAGCACGCCCCCAGCCCCAGCGCGTGGGCCGCCAGCAGCAGGTTCTGTCCGGCCATGGCCACACTCTGGACGGCCATCGTCGTCTCGTGGGCGCTGCGGCGGGCGTCGGGGTAGGCGTCCATGTCGGCCAGGGTCAAGCAGAGCAAGACGAGCGCCGGCGCGCTGCTGATGCGGGCGTAGGCCCGGTCGGCGTCGCGGGCGATGGCCTCGGCCGGCAGCCCGTCGGCGGCCAGGTCGCGCCGCAACTGCGCACCCATGGCCGCCGCCAGCCGCGCCCTGGTCGCGCCGGTCATGACGACGAAGCGCCACGGCTGCCGATTATGGGCCGACGGTGCCCAGACGGCAGCCGTCAGCAGGTGGTCGATGGTCTCCGGCGAGAGGGGCCGGTCGGTGTAGCGGCGGATAGAGCGGCGGCTGAGCAGCAGTTCCAGAGGGTCGGTCATGCGCCCGATTGTAGCCCCTAGATGCAAAGAAGCCCTGCCGGGACAGCAGGGCTTTTTGCGGGAAGAGGAGAAAAAGGAGGACTATTTGTGTTGCCGAATGATGTCGTTATCATACGGGCAATGACGCTCTTTGTCGCGCAAGCGGAATACAGCCGCAGTGTAAACTGGTTTACACTTGGCCCGGCCAGCGGGCGCAGGGACGGCCGATGAGCGCGATGTGTCCCAACTGTGGCAAGCCCGTGCTGCCCACCGACACCGCTTGCTGGCACTGCGGCTACGCCCTGCCCAAGCGGCCAAAGACCCCGCTGCCCGCGCGCCCCCGCCCGAAGGATGACGCGCCGGCCGAAGCCGCTACGGCCGACTATGATCTGCGCGCCCTGGTCGTCTATGGCTTGCTGACGCTGGCCGTCGTCCTGTCTCTGTGGCTGGTCATGCGCGCCCTGGGGCAGCAGCCCGTTCTCGTGCGCAGCGCCGCGCTGGCGGGCGGCGACTGGGTGTCCGTCACCGACGCGGATTTGCGCTACACGCTCAGCCTGCCCGGCGGCTGGCAGTGGCTTGACCTGAGCTACCGCGACCAGCAAGCGCTGCTGGCCGAAGTCATCGACCGGCAGGGCTATGTCGCCCATGCGCTCGACCCGCTTGCCCGCCCCGCTGCCGACGTGGAAACGCTGGCCGTGGCCGCCAACACGCGCGATCTGAACGCCACCGAGCCGATCCCCTTTGTCGTCGTCGGCCGCAGCGAGCGACTGCGCGACCTGTCGCCAGAGGACGCCCTGGCCCTGCTGGCCGGGCACGACCGGCCAGTGACGGAGACAGCAGTTGACCGCCACCTGGCCGGGCAACCGCAAGCGCGCTTCACTGTGTCGGACTTCGCCAACAGCTATCAGTGCCGTCACCTCTTCGTGGCTGGCCTGGATGCAGCCGGCTACCTGGTGGCCGCCTGCGCGCCGCCGGCCGAATTCGGCACGCTGGGGCGCGACCTCAATGCCATTCTCGACAGCTTCCAGCTTCTGCAGCGCTGATTCGGCTATAATAAGCCGCATGACCAACCCCGAACCGCCGGACGATGACATCCAGATCATCGACCACACCGCCGATTGGGCGCTGCGCGTCCGCGCGGCTGACCTGCCCGGTCTGTTCCACCGCGCCGCTGTCGGCATGGCCCGGCTGCTGGCCGGTGACCTCGCGGCCGTGCCGCTGGACGAGACGCGCACGCTGGCTGTGACCGCCGACGATGCTGAGGGGCTGCTGGTGGAGTGGCTGGGCGAGCTGGCCTACTGGGCTGAGCGCGACGGTTTCGTCGCCCCACAGATCGAGTGGGACGCCTTGTCGCCGGTGTCGCTGGCGGCAACCGTCCGCGGCGGCCGGCTGGCCGAGCTACAGAAGCACATTAAGGCCGTCACCTACCACGATCTGGCCATTCGCCCCGCTGGCGATGGCCTGGAAGTGACCATCGTCTTCGACGTGTAGCCGCCCGGTCGGGCCGGACGGCCGAGGAAAACTGCATGAATCAGTCGGACTTCAAGCGCATTTCACCTTACCTCTACGAGATCCCGCGCTCCTATCGCTCGGACATGCGCGCCCCGGCGCGCTTCTACGCCGATGCTGAACTGCTGCGACAGGCATTGAGCGACAAGAGCCTCGATCAACTGGTCAACAGCGCCACGTTGCCCGGCATCGTCGCCTACGCGCTGGCCATGCCCGACATCCACCAGGGCTACGGCTTCCCCATCGGCGGCGTCATCGCTACGGAGACGCCCGACGGGGTTATCTCGCCCGGCGGCGTGGGCTATGACATCAATTGCGGCGTGCGGCTCAGGCGCAGAGATGGACCTGGAGCGCACCGAAGAGAACGGCCGCATTGCCGGGGCCGACCC
>DAOSMQ010000024.1:8002-11717 GCA_035372725.1 Promineifilum sp. (SeqCode) | reverse complement strand
CGATCCATAAAAAATGAGGTGGCAGTAAGACGGGCGTCCTACTGTCCACCTCTGGGGGGGGAGCCATTCATAAGTATACTCATTGGTAACAATTTGTCAATAAGCAGAGTTAATTGATAAAAAGTCGGGGGAAGGGGCCAGGGGCCAGGTTCCAGGGGCCAGGTTCCAGGGGCCAGGTTCCAGGGGCCAGGGGAAGAGCGCTCTTCCCTGACCCCTAACCCCTAACCCCTAGCCCCTAATCCCTAGCCCCTTCCCGCCATCCACTTGCCTCCCCGCCGCGACGCACTAAGATCGCTCCATGATTACCGCGGAGCAACTGGCCGACTTCGCCGCGGCGCTGCGGCCGCGTATCGCCGGCGAATTGCGCACCGACGCCATGACGCGGGTGCTCTATAGCACCGACGCCAGCCTCTACCAGGTCATGCCCCACGCCGTGCTCATCCCGCGGACGACCGAGGACGTCATCGCGGCGGTGAGTGTCGCCGCGGCCCACGACGTGCCTGTGCTGCCGCGGGCGGCGGGCACCAGCCTGGCCGGGCAGGCCGTCAACGCCGCCCTGGTCATCGACTTCACCCGCCACCTCGACGCCATCCTGGCCATCGACCCGGCCGCGCGGCGGGCAACCGTGCAGCCCGGCGTTGTCGTCGATGACCTCAACGCGGCCTTGCGGCCGCATGGCCTCCAGTTCGGCCCCGACCCGGCCAGCAGCGACCGCTCGACGCTCGGCGGCGCGGTGGCCAACAACGCCACCGGCAGCCACTCGGCCCGCTACGGCATGACCGCCGACCACGTGACGGCGATGGACGTCGTCCTGGCCGATGGGGCTACGGCGCGCCTGACGGCCGGCGACGGCGGTGGCACGGCCCCATCCGGCGCGGCGGCCATCCGCGCCGCCGTGGCCGCCCTGCTGGCCGACGCCGGCAACCAGCGAGCCATCGACGCGGGCACGCCGCGCCACTGGCGGCGCTGCGGCGGCTACGCCCTCGACCGGCTGCGGCCCGGCCCGGCCGCCGACCGGGCCGGCGATCTGGCCGCGCTCGTCTGCGGCTCCGAGGGCACGCTGGCGGTCATGACCGCGATCACCCTCAACCTTGTCCCCCGCCCGGCTCACACTGGCCTGGTGTTGCTCCACATCGATGACCTCCACGCCGCGCTGGCGGCCGTGCCCGACATCCTGACCACCGACCCGTCGGCCGTCGAACTGCTGGACACGCTCAGCCTGGCCCTGGGCGACAACGTGCCGGAGTACGCCCGCCTGTTGGCCGCGGTCGTGCCGGGGCGGCCGCGCGGGCTGCTGGTCGTCGAGTACAGCGGCGAGAGCGAGGCCGCCGTGCGGGCCGGGGCGACGCGACTGGAGCGACTGGCGGCGCAGCTGCCCGGCATCGTCGCGGCCACGCCGGCGCTGTCGCCCGCCCATCAGGCCGCCGTCTGGGCCGTCCGCAAGGCCAATCTGGGCTTGCTGATGTCGATGAAGGGTGACATGAAGCCCGTCCCGTCGATCGAGGACGCCGCCGTGCCCGTGGCCGATCTGCCGGAGTACGTTCGCCGGGTGGAGGAATTCTGCGCCGGGCTGGACACGCCCATCAGCTACTATGCCCACGCTGGCGCGGGCTGCCTCCACATCCGGCCGCTCATCAACCGGCGCAGCGCGGCGCAACTGGCTCGCCTGCCGGAGATCGCCCGCTTCTCGGCCGCGGCCGTGCGCGGCTATGGCGGGGCGCTGTCGAGCGAGCACGGCGACGGCCGGGCGCGCAGCTGGCTGAACGAAGAGTTCTATGGCCCGGAGCTGTACGCGCTGTTTCGCCGGGTCAAGCGCATCTTCGACCCCGCCAACCGGCTCAACCCCGGCATCATCGTCGACGCCGCGCCCATGACCGCCAGCCTGCGCCGCCTGCCAGAACTGCCCGGCCCCGCGCGGCTGGACTTCAGCGACTACGAGCGCGACACGCCCCTGCCGCTAGTGGTCGCCCCGCGGCCGGAGCCAGCCGCCGTCGCGCCCGGCCTCGTCCGCGCCGTGGAGCTGTGCAACGGCGCGGGCGTCTGCCGCCGGCGGACGGGCGGGACGATGTGCCCGAGCTTCATGGTGACGCGCGAGGAGGCCCACAGCACGCGCGGCCGGGCCAACGCTCTGCGCGCGGTCATGAGCGGCGTGCTGCCCGCGGCCGAACTGACCGGCCCGGGCATGGCCGCGGTCATGGATTTGTGCATCTCCTGCAAGGCCTGCCGAGCCGAGTGCCCGTCGGGCGTGGACATGGCCCGGCTGAAGACGGAGTACCTGGCGCGGACCTACGAGGCCCACGGCGTGCCCCTGCGGGCGCGGCTGTTCGCCCACGCCGGGGCGCTCAATCGGTGGGGCGGGGGGTGGCGCGCGCCGCTGGCCGGGGCGCTGCTGAACAGTCGGGCGCGGCGCTGGCTGGGCCTGACGACGGCGCGGCCGCTGCCCGTGCCCGCCCGCCGCTCCTTCCGCGACTGGTGGCGCGACTGGTGGCGCGATTCTCCCGAATCGCGCGCCCCCGACCTGGCCCTGCTCATCGACCCGTTCACCGACGCCATCCAGCCGGCGGTGGGCATCGCCGCGGTGGAGTTCCTGCGCGCGGCCGGGTTGCGGCCGCGGCCGGTCGTCGTCGATGACGGCCGGGCGTGCATCTCCAAGGGGCTGGTGGGCGCGGCGCGGCGGGCGGCGGCGCGAACGGTGGCGGCGCTGGAATGGGCTGTGGCCGCGGGGCTGCCCGTGGTCGGTCTGGAGCCGAGCAGCCTGCTGACGCTGCGCGACGAGTACCTCTACCTGTTGCCGGGCGACGGGCGGGCGGCGGCGCTGGCCGCGGCGGCGCGGACGTTCGAGGAGTTCGTCGCTGAGCGGGCGGCGGCCGGGGCGCTGCCGGTGCGCTTTGCCGAGGGGCCGTGGCGGATGCTGCTGCACGGCCATTGTCACCAGAAGGCGCTGGTGGGCACGGGGCCGGCGCGGCGGGCGCTGGCCTTGCTGCCCGGCGCGGTCGTCGAGGAGGTCGATTCCGGCTGCTGCGGCATGGCCGGCTCGTTCGGCTACGAGGCCGAACACTACGCCATTTCCATGCAGATGGCCGAGCGGCGGCTGCTGCCGGCGGTGCGCGCCGCCGGGCCGGAGACGATCATCGTCGCCGCCGGCTTTAGCTGCCGGGAGCAGATCGCCCACGGCAGCGGGCGGCGGGCGCTGCACCCGGCCGAGGTGTTGCGGGCGGCGTTGCTACCTTAAAGTTGGAGGGAAAGGGAGATGGACTTTCGTATAGCCAGGCAACCGTGTGGCGCGATTCTCCCGAATCGCTTTTTGTTCCGCGCCGGCCCAAGAACGCGATTCAGGAGAATCGCGCCACTTCTAGTGGTCATGCTGCTGCTGGTCGCCTGTGGCGGCGGCGAGAGCGCCGGCCCGACCAACGTCTACATCGCCGACGAGAACGACAACGGCCAGACGGTGACGATGGGCGTGGGCGACGCGCTGCACCTGACCCTGCCGGAGAACCGCAGCACCGGCTACGTCTGGAGCGTCGTCACCAACGACGAGAGTATCCTGCGGCCGGACGCCGAGCCGACCTACGAGATCGAGGGCGAGGCCATGCCCGGCGCGGGCGGGCAGGTGACGTTCAACTTCATCGCCGCGCGCGAGGGGCGCGTCAATCTGCAACTCATCCTCGCCCGGCCGCAGGAGACGGCCGTGGAGGCGGCGCAGACGTTCGCCCTG
>DAOSMQ010000024.1:0-7902 GCA_035372725.1 Promineifilum sp. (SeqCode) | reverse complement strand
CCCTAGCCCCTAGTCCGGCGGCGGCGCGGTCGATTTTGCGGCGCAGGCGGCGGTCGTCGATGACGGCCAGGGCCGCCAGGGCATCGCGGGCGTCACCGGCCGGGCCGCTGGCCACCAGTTCCAGCAGGAAGGCGAAAGCGGCCTCGTCGCCCAACAGGGCCAGCGCCCGCAGGAACGGCTGCCGCCGGCCGGGGTCGCCGGCCGTCTGCCAGGCGTCGCGCAAGAGGGGCGCGGCCGCGGCCAGCCCTGACCGGCCCAGGGCCAGCGCCGCCGCCTCGGCCAGGGCCGCGCTGTCGGCCTCCAGATAGCCGCCGACAAAGGCCACGGCGCGCTCCGGCTCCAGCGCCAGCAGCCCGGCAAAGCACTCGGCCAGTGGCCCCACCTCGACGTCGCCCGCGCGTACCTTGAACCACAGCAGCGCCGCGCCGCCCGGCCGGCCGGCGGCAGCGATGGCCCGCGCCGCGCCGGCGCGGGCGTCGGCTTCCGGGTCGGCCAGCAGCCCGGCCAGATCGAGCAGCACGTCGGGCGGGTTGGCCCGCGCCAGCCCCACCGCGCAGATCGCCCGCAGCGGCGCGGCCGTGTCCTGCGTGCCGCCCCAGACCGGTTCCGGCTGGATGTGGCCCAGGCCGCGGCGGAAGTGCTCCGCGTCGCCGGCGTCGAGCCGCAGCAGCGCCTCGGCCAGGGCGATCTTGGCCGCGCAGGTGGGGTCGCGCCGCGCCGGGTCGATCATAAAGCGGTCGAAGGCGGCCATCAGGTCGGGCGCGGCTTCGGCCAATTCCCACTCGGCGACGATCTCGGCCGCGCGGGCGACGACGAGGTTGGAGCGGTCGGCCAGCGCCCGGCGCAGCGTCTCGGCCGCGCCGGGTGCGTGGGGGTTGGCCCGCGCGGCGCTCAGGTGGGCCAGCGTCTCGGCCAGCGGATCGCGCCGGCTCATGGGCGAACGGCCAGTTGGAAGTACTCATCCGTCCGGTCGCGCGCCAGGATGGCCGCCTCCTCCGGGCTGATGTCGCCGTAGAAAGCGCGCTCGATCTCCTCCGACGCGGTGCTCTCGATGTCGTTCCAGGTGCTTAGCACGGGCACGAGGCGCAGCGTGGGGATGGTATCCAGGAAGACGCGCGAACGGGCCGGGCGCTGGGCCGGGTCGAGGAAAGCGTCGGACTCGGCCACGGCTATCAGCGAGGGCACGGTGCGGCCGGTCTGGGCGACGATGCGCTGCCCCTCCGGCGAGTTGGCGAATTCGATGAAGCGCCAGGCGGCGTCCTTGCCGGCCGCGGTGGCCGACAGGCAATAGCCGTCGCTGTGGAGCACGCCGGCCTCGACCGCGCCGTGGGGCAGTGGGGCGATGTCCCAGTCGAAGGCGGCCGACTCGCGGTAGGTCGGCGTGCCGCGGCGGCTGTTGAGGTACATCGCCGTCGTGCCGGCCAGGAAGCGGCTCTCACTGTCCTGCGAGGCTTCGGCCTCGCGGCCCGGCACGACGCCGTGGACAGTTTGCAACTCCGTGAACCACGTCAGGGCCGCCAGCGCGGGCACGCGCGGCAGGGCCAGTTGCGTGGGAAAGGCGGGGTCATCGACCAGCTCGCCGCCGTTCTGCCAGATGAATGGGGCCAACCGGTAGAGCGATGCCTCCACGCCCAGGCCGTACTGGTCGGTCTGGCCGTCGCCGTCACTGTCCAGCGTCAGGGCCTGGGCCGCGGCCAGGAAGTCGTCCCACGTCCAGTCATCGGCCGGCTCGGCCACGCCCGCGGCGCGGAAGAGGTCGCGGTTGTAGTAGACGACGAGGCTGGAGATGTTCTGCGGGATGCACATCAGTTGGCCCTGCCAGGTGAAGGCCGCCAGGGTGATGGGGTAGAAGTCCTCCGGGGCGATGACGTCGCTGTCGTCCAGGTAAGCGCCAAGCGGCTGGAGCTGGTCGGCGGCGGCGAACGCGCCCACACGGCGGAAGTTGAGCAGCGAAATGTCGGGCGGCGTGCCGGCGGCGAAATCGGCCGCCAGGCGGGCGCGATAGTCGTTTTGCGACGGGATGTGGGTCAGCGTGACCGTGACCTCATCCTGCGCGTCGGCGAAGGCTTTGACAAGCGACTCGTAGGCGGCGAACTCGGCCGCGTCGCCGAAGACCATAAAGGACACGGTTGCCGGTTCGCTGCGGCAGGCGAATAGGAAAAGAAGGGGGAGGAGGAGCCAGAGCCGTTTCATGGTCGTAGTATAACGCATTCAAGACGCCCGTCGCGGTACGCGGTGCGTCGCACTTTCTGGAGTGCGTCGCACCTTCTTGGGGGGCTGGGCGAGAAAGTGCCAGGCATTGGGCGCGGGAAGGGCCGGGCGCTAGTGGGCGGCCCGCCGGCGCTCGCCCAGCGCCAGCAGCAAGACGGTCAGCACCACTACAACCAGCGGCGCAATCGTAGCCCACAGCGCCCCGGCCAGCAGCAGCGGGTAGTCGGCCCGGCCGAGTTGCCGCAACAGCTCCAGCCCGACGGGCAACGTGTAGCGGCGCGTGTCGCTCAGGTAGAGCAGTGGCGACAGGTAGTCGCCCCACGTGGCGACGAAGGCCAGCACGGCCACGGCGGCGGCCGTCGGCCGGGCAATGGGCAGGGCCACGCGCCCCCACGTGGCCAGCACGCCCGCGCCGTCGAGCCGGGCGGCATCGTAGAGGGCCGAGGGGATGCGGCCGAAGGCGCGGTAGAACATCAGCACATAGAACGGGCTGCTGCCCATCAGCGCCGGGGCCAGCAACGCGCCATAGGTGTCGATCAGGCCAACCCGACTGTAGAGCAGGAAGCGCGACGGCCACAGGGCCACGCCGGGAACCATGAGGGCCATCAGCGAGACGACCACCCAGCGGCGCTGCGCCGGTCGCGGCCGCCGGGCCATGGCGAAGCCGGCCCACGAGGCCGTCAGCAGGGTCAGGGGCACGGCGATGGCGGCGACGAGGAGCGAGTTGGCCGTGAAGCGCCACACCGGCAGGACGGCGAAGAGGCGGCCGAAGGCGTCGAGCGTTGGCCGGACGGCCAGCAGCGGCGCGGCCAGGGGCGTGCCCGCCGGCCGCAGCGCCGCCAGCAGCGCCCAGAGCAGCGGCAAGCCGAAGATCGCCGCCGCCAGAGCGCGCACGAGCGTCAGGGTGAGCCGGGAGCAGGGCGACAGGCGCATGGTCGTTACCTAGACCAGGAAATCGCTCTCGCTGGTGCCCACGTTCCACTGCCGGGCGACCAGATAGACGACGACCAGCAGCAACCCGGTGAGGGCATAGAGCAGCCACACCGCCGCCGCGGCCACGCCGAAGTCGAGCCGGTCGAAGGCCGCCTCGTGGATGAACTGCGGCAGGGTGTAGGTAGCGTAGTAGGGGCCGCCGCCGGTCAGCAGGCGGGCGAAGACGTAGGCGTCGGGCAGCAACAGCACGGCGTCCCGCGCGGCCAGCAGCGCCAGCACGGGGGCCAGCAGCGGCAGCAGCACGTGGCGCAGCGTCGCCGCCGCGCCCGCGCCGTCCACCGCCGCGGCGTCTTCCAGCTCAGGCGGCACGTCATAGAGCGCCGCCAGGGCCACCAGGAAGCCCTCGCCCACCAGCCACAACAGCAGAAGCAGGATGCCCGGCCGCGCCCATTGCCCATCGGCCAGCCAGCCCGGCCCCGGCAAGCCCAGGCCGGCCAGCAGCCGGTTGAGCGGCCCGTAGAGCGGATTGAGCACCCACAGCCAGGCCAGCGCAAAGGCCGAGGCGGGCACGGCGCTGGGCAGGAAGACGGCCGCGCGCAGGAGGGCGCTCAGCCGGCCACGCCGCGCCAGCCAGGCCAGCAAAAACGCGCCCAGCACGCGCACAGGCGCGGGCAGGATGACCAGCGCCAGCGAGTTGGCCACGCTGAGGGTATATAGCTCGTCCGTGAAGACCAGGGTGAAGTTCAGCCCGCCGACAAAACGCGGCGGGCTGAGGCCGTCGGCGCGAAAGAAGGCCAGGCCAAAGGACAGGAGCGCCGGCAAGAGCACGAGCAGCACGAGGCCGGCGGCATAGGGCAGCAGCAGCCAGCCTACGCGCCCGTCGCCGGCACGAAATGCCTGGCCGCCGGCCCTGTGCCGCCGGGCTGCCGCGTCCTTGCCGCCGGCCACAGCCGGTTAGCTCAGTTCCGCGCGGATCTGGGTCAGGATCGACTGCTCCTTGTCGGAGACGCGCACGCCGCCGAAGCCCAGGAAGCCGCCCTCCTTGCTGGCCTCGGCCACGGCCTCGGCGATGCTGACCATCATGGCCTTGAAGCCACTGACTTCCTCTTCCGTGGCCCCCTTGCCGCGCAACAGGGCCATGACGTTGGTGACCGCCTCGCGGACGCGCTGTTGCAGTTCTTCGGGCGTGTTGGGCCGGTTGGCCTTCATCTCCTCCTGCTGCGCCGATGCCCACTGCTTGAGCTGCTCCTGCTCCTGCTCGGTGGGCTGGCTGCTCATGTAGCCCTTCAGCGCGCCCATCAGCCCGCTCTCAGCCGCATGGGCCTCGACGTAGGCCTGCATGCTGCTCATGATGGCGCGGAACTCGCCAATCAGGCCCATCGGCCCGGACGGATCGGCGGTGACGACCAGCGCGCCAATCGACGCCGGCGCAGAGATAATTTGCGCCCATTCTTCAACGGTAAACGATTCCTTGGTGATCATGTGCGTACTCCTTTCGACAGTAGACAGTGGACAGTGGACAGTAGACAGTGGTCAGTGGGTCAGTAGGTCAGTGGGTCAGTAGGTCAGTGGACAGTAGGTCAGTCTGTGGTCTGTCATCCTTCCTCCTTCCTCCTTCCTCCTTCATCCCTCCTCCTTCCTACTCTTCCAGCGTCACCAGTCCCGTACGGACGGCGTAGAGGGCGGCCTGGGTGCGGCTGGGTACACCGAGCTTGGCCAGTATATCGCCGATGAGCAACTTGACTGTCTTCTCCTGGACGTGGAGGGCGCGGGCGATCTCGTCGTTGGAGCGCCCGCGGGCCAATAGCCGCAGCACCTCCTCCTCGTAGTCGCCCAGGCGGGCCGGGTCCTCCGGCTCCTTGACCTCGTGTAGCAACCGCTCGACGACCTGGGGCGACAGTTGCACCTGCCCGGCGGCGGCGGCCTTGATGGCCCGGCGCAATTCGTCGGCTTCGGTGTCTTTCAGCAGATAGCCGATAGCCCCGGCGCGAATGGCCCCGATGACCTTCTCGTCCTCCAGGACGCTGGTCAGGGCGACCACCTCGACCTCCGGCAGTTCGCGGCGGATCAGGCCCGTGGCGGTAATGCCGTCCATCGTCGGCATCAGCAGGTCCATGAGGACGACATCCGGCCGCAGCCGGTGGGCCAGCGCCACGGCCTCGGCCCCGTCGGCCGCCTGGCCGACGATCTCCAGTTCCGGGTCAAGGCCCAGGAACATCCGCAGGCCGTCGATCACGACGCTGTGGTCATCTACGAGCAGGACTCGAATTGACATAAGCATCCAACTTGCGGGCGGCTGCGGCCGCCGGACGGAAGGGCAGGCAGCACCTTCACGCGTTCGTTCTGCGCACCGTGACGATGGTCAGGTCGTCGGCCTGCGGCGTGTCGCCGGTGAAGTCGCGCACGGCGGCGAGGATGGCATCAATGAGGTCGCGCGCACCAGCCGGGTTGGCCCCGCGAATGGCGGCCATCAGCCGCTCCTTGTCGAACAACTCACCACTGGCGTTCATTGCTTCGGTGATGCCGTCGGTATAGAGCACGATGATATCACCCCCGGCCAGAGTTGTCGTCGCTTCATCATAAGTCATGTCGTCCATGATGCCCAGCACCATGCCGCGGGCGAGAGCTTCTTCAACGCCGCCGTTGGCGCGGCGCACCAGCGGCACGTTGTGGCCGGCGTTGGCGAAGGTCAGCCGGCCGCTGGGCGCGTCGAGGACGGCATAGAAAGCGCTGACAAAGAGCATGGCGTGGTTGTCGCGGGCGATCTGGACGTTGGCCGCCGCCAGCGTCGCCGCCGGGCCGGGCTGGGTCTGGGCCGCGCCGCGGATCATCGCCCGGCTATGGGCCATGAAGAGGGCCGCGGCCGTGCCCTTGCCGCTGACGTCGGCGATGAGCAGGCCGATGCGGTCGGGGTCGCCGGGCCACTCGATGAAGTCATAGAGATCGCCGCCGATCTCGCGCGCCGACTCATAGGCCGCGGCGAAGTCGTAGCCGGCCACCTGTGGGTACTCGCTGGGCAACAGGCTCATCTGAATCTGGCGCGCCTGCTGAAGTTCGCGCTCCATGCGCTGGCCGCGGCTCTCGACGCGGTGGAGGCGGGCCTGCTCGACGCTGAGGGCTGCCTGGTTGGCCAGCAGGCGGGCAAAGCGCAACTCGTCCTCGTTGAGGCGGCGCGGCGTCTGGCCGCCCAGTCCCAGAACGCCGATAGCTCCGCCGCCGATGAGTAGAGGGATGAAGGCGACGCTGGCCAGAGGGCCGGCCGCGTCGTCGCGGCCGTCCTGCCACGGCTGGCGGCTCTCGAAGGCGCTCAGCGCCCCCGCGCCCAGCGTTTCGTTCAGCGGGCCGGCGGGCCAGTTGTGGGCGGCGCGCAACGCCAGTCGCCCATCGCCGGGTTCGGGCAACAGCAGCGCGGCGGCGTCGGCTTGCAGCAGGCGCGGGACCTCGGTCACCAGGAAGTCGAGCAGCGCCGTCGGGTCCAGATAGGTCTGGGCGCGGTTGGCGAAGTCGAGCAGCAGCGTCTGCGACTGGTTGGCCAGCCGCAGCTTCTCGACGATGCCAGCGACGTGGGAGTGGACGACCGGCTCCGAGACAAGCAGCTGCAGAGCGATCTCCTGGTCTGACAGGCCGGCGGCGGCCAGGCGCAAGACCTCATTCTCGCGGTCGGTCAGGGTGTCGGCGTCGCTGCTCTGTGTCTCGGCCAGCAGACGGGCGGCGATGGCGGGGGAAAGCTGGGCGCGGCCGGCGGCGGCGGCCTTGATGGCCCGGCGCAGTTCGTCGGCTTCGGTATCTTTCAGCAAGTAGCCGATGGCCCCGGCGCGAATGACGGCCGTGACTGCGGCCTCTTCGATGACGCTGGTGACGACGATGACCTGCGCGGCCAGGCCGCGGCGGCGGATTTCGGCCGTGGCCTCTAGTCCGGACATGACCGGCATAATCAAGTCCATCAGCACCACGTCGGGCTGCAAGGCTTCGGCCTTCTGGACGGCCTCCGCGCCATTGACCGCCTCGCCGACGACTTCCAACTCGGGGTCGAGGCCCAGAAACATCCGCAGCCCCTGGCGGACAACGCTGTGGTCATCGGCAATAATGATACGAATGGTCATGGCGTCACTTGGGGCCGATTATAGCACAACGCGCGCCGGGACATGAGAGATGGCCGGCCGCCCGGCGCGGCCATTGACCTGACAGGTGAGCGCGCCGGGGGTGACTTTGGGAAAATCCCTGCGTCACTACCCATTGTGTCCGCCTCCCTCTTCGGCTATGATATGCGCACGGCTCTCGGCAGCTCCTGAGATGGACATTCCGAACGACCAACTGCGGCAATTCTTCATCAACGCCTTCAGCGACGATGAGCTGGAGGATTTTTGCTTTGACTACTTTCCAGCGGCGTCGCAGGAGTTCGCGCCGGGGATGCCGGTTGGCAGGAAGGCGCGGCTGCTGATCAGTTTCGCCGACCGCCGTGGCCAACGCGAGCACTTGCTCGTCGCTCTGGGCAAGGTGCGGCCGGAGCAGTTCGCCGAGGCTTTCAAGAAGCTGCCCCAGTTGGCCGCGCCGCCGTCGGCTTCCACCACCCGCCTGACGCGCCGCGTCTTCATCAGCCACGCCGAGGAAGACGTCGAGCTGGCCCACCGGCTGGCCACGGCCCTGCGCGAGGCTGGCCGCCCGGTGTGGATCGCCCCGGACGACATCCTGCCCGGCGAGCAATGGGTCGAGGCCATCGGCCGCGGGCTGACCGTCAGCGGCCTGTTCGTCGTCCTG
>DAOSMQ010000023.1:8285-11762 GCA_035372725.1 Promineifilum sp. (SeqCode) | reverse complement strand
ACATCAGCCGGGGCAGCATCTTCAAGCTACCCATCGTCGCCTACGCTGACGCCGCCGCGCTGCTGACGGAGTTGCACCGTCTTGGTGTTGCCAGTGTGGCCACGACCGCGAATGACGGCGCGCCCCTGCCGCGGCTGGCCCGCCCGCCCGGCCCTGTCGCCGTGCTGATGGGCAACGAGGCCGAGGGGCTGCCGGCTGAGGTTGCCACGACCGTGGACATCCGCGTGACCATCCCGATGGCCGCCGGCGTAGACTCCTACTCGGTCAATGCCGCCGCGGCGATTGTTCTTTATCACCTCCGGCAAGAGGCGTCGGCTTAAGCTCGGGCGGCCGAGCGCTGCGCCGTCTCTGTTTGTCAATGACCCACGACTGCCTCTACGCGCGGCTTCAGAGAGAATTATTGACCGCGCCTCTCTGAGACATTCGTCCTGGCCTATTGACAAGTGAATCGCAGCCATTATACTGAATCCTACTTGCGTTCACGTGCCAGTGAACCATCACTAAATCGAAGTACACATCGAAGTTCCGTCACCGATGGCGATGGCAGGACAGCCCGCCGACGCCTCAGGAAGTTCGTGGAATGACAGCTTTGAGCGTCTGTCTCTTCGGCCGGTTTGCCGCGGAGACGGATAGCCGGCCGGTCGCTTCTCTAAGCGGTGCCAAAGTGCAGGAGCTTTTCAGCTACCTGCTGCTGTACCGCACACGGCCCCACCGGCGCGAAGCTCTGACGACCCTCCTCTGGCCAGACGTGCCCGACGTCCAGTCGAAGCGCTACCTGCGCAAGACGGTCTGGCAACTCCAGGCGGCCCTGGCCCAGTTAACGCCACCCGACGCGCCGCCCATCCTGCACGTCGATCCCGATTGGCTTCAGGTGAGCGCCAAAGTCGATTCCTGGCTCGATGTGGCCCAGTTCGAGTGTAGCTACGGGTTGGCCGAGGACACCGCCGGGGAGCAGATGACGCCAGACACGGCCGCGCGCGTGGAAGCGGCCGTCGAACTCTACCGCGGCGACTTGCTGGAAGGCTGGTATCAGGAGTGGTGTCTGTTTGAGCGCGAGCGGCTAGAGCGCATGTACCTCAGCCTGCTGGACAAACTGATCAGCCACTGCGCCGCGCACGGCCGCTATGAAGTCGGCATTGGCTATGGCACGCGGGCGCTGCGGCACGACCCCGCCCGCGAGCGCACCCATCGCCGCCTGATGCGCCTTCACGCCCTGGCGGGCAACCGCTCGGAAGCGCTCCACCAATACGCTCTCTGTGTCGATACGCTGCGCCGGGAACTGGGCGTGACTCCTTCGGAGCGCACCAACGCCCTCTACCAGCACATCCTGACCGCTGGCGACGAGACCGAAGCGTCTGACCTCGCCCCGGTGGAACGCCCCCAACCGATGCCGGAAGGCGACCGCCCCCTGCCCGCGCCGAACGGCGAAGTCAATCACGCCCTTGCCCGGCTGGAGCAGATGTTGCGGCTGCTGGGCGAAACACAGCGCCTCGTCCAGCAGAATATGGCCACTGTCGCGGCGACGCTCGACGATCTGCGTCGCGACGACCTGCGTCGCGACGACCTGCGTCATCGGGCCTGACCCGGCGCGGCGTCTCTGCGGCTGCCCCTTTCCTCTCCCTTCGCCCCTCTCTCTGGCCACGCCGCCAAACTGAGCCAAAACTGGTCGGCCGGTGATACGCGCCGGGATACCGTCCGGGATACAGACGGCTGCTATTCTGCCCGCGTATGGATCGAGATGCTCCTCCAGGTCACTCCTTCATCATCCGGATGTGGCCGGAGGAGTTGGCAGTAACCGCCGGAGTGATCCAGTGGCGTGGGCACATCACCCATGTGCCCAGTGGCGATAGACGATACTTTCAGGACCTGGATGCGTTGCGGCAGTTCATCCAGCCTTACCAAGGCGATATGGTATCTCTTTTCTCGTTTGACGATCCCGCCGACGCCGCCGGTAGCGCCAGCGCTGAACTGGCCATTGCCGCCGCGCGCATGACTGAGGCACTGAGCACGATGCTGACCCGGCTGCGGGAAGCGGCGGCGCTGCCGGACGAGACAGACACCCTGCCCGCGGCCGACGCCACAATCCTGAGCGTTGAGCAGAAGCTGGTCGGCCTGGGCCATTGGCGCGGGCAGGAACTGCGCCAGCACATCGCCCCGGTGGCCCTGAAGGGCGGCCGGCTGTTGGCCACCATCCAGCTGCAACTCTGGGGCGCGTCGCCGGGCGACGTCGGCACGCTGTCAACCGCGGTCCACGGCCGCCTCCTGGGCGCGCGCGAGTTGCTGCAACAGCAGGGCTTCCTGCGGCTGCGGGCGGCCGGCGCGTCTCTGGCGGAGCACGTCAGCGCCCTCGATGTCTGGCGCAAGACGCTGACTTATGAGGTGCTCTATGAGTACCACTATCAGGACGCCGACGGCGCGGAGGGGCTGATCGCCCGCATCCCCATCGCCACCGACCTGGAGACCCACGACTCGCCCAACCGCGAGAACAACCTCGTCACCGACGCCCTGGCGCGTTGGGACCAACTGACCGCGCCGGCGCTGGAACTGCGCGGCGTGCAGGACGTGGGCCGGCTCCATGCCCTGGTCTTCTTCGCCGGGCTGCCGCCCACGGGCAGCGTCGAGTGGCGGCGCACCACCAGCACGACCACGGCCCCGCCCCAGGAATTTGCCACCTTCGACGACTTCCTGGCCGCCATCACCGACCCGGCCGACCCGGCGCTGAACGCCCGCTTCGTCTTTCCCACGCTCATCGCCTTTCTGGATCGCTTCGAACCCGACCCCAATCTGGTCAGCATGGGCAACTGGAACGCCGACGAAGACGACGTACTGGACACCTACCTGGCGCGCACGCTGGCGCTGGCGCGGCCGGTGCGCTTGCGGCGCGGCATTGACCGGCTGCGGATTGCCTACGCGCCCGGCGGCGCCGATCCGCGCTTCGATACTGTTGGCATTGTGTATCTACGGGCCGGGTAAGTCGCCCCGACCCGCGGTTAGCGGCGTGGCGCGCCTTTGGGCGCGGCGCGCCGGTCGCGAAAAGGAATAGCCAGCGGCGGCCCGACCGCCACCCAGTTTTCTCTACAGGAGCAAACCTATGTCCGAGATGATCTTGCCAGGTGTCTACATCGAGGTGCGCCCCGAAGCGCTCATCGTGCCTGGGCGGGTGTCGGTCAATACCGTCGGCATTGTTGGCACAGCCAACCGCGGCCCGGTCGACACGCCCGTGCTGCTGGCCGGCTATAGCCAGGCCCGCGAGGTGTTCGGGGAGTACGACGCGTGGGACGAGGATAACCCCACTGCCCTCACGCTCATGCGGGCGCTGGAGTTGGCCTTCGGCCACGGCGCGACGCAGGTCTGGGCCGTCCGCGTCGCCAACGGGGCGGCCGCCGGCAGCTATGTCCTCCAGTCGGACGGCGGCGCCAACGTGACGCTGAGCGCCAACAGCCCCGGCGAGTGGGGCAACGCGCTGGAGGTCAACGT
>DAOSMQ010000023.1:5567-8185 GCA_035372725.1 Promineifilum sp. (SeqCode) | reverse complement strand
GCGCCCGCCGCGGCCGATGACGTCGTCACCGTATCCTACGCCGTCCCCGCGGCCAGCAGCGCCAAGGTCACGCTGAAGCTGGGCACGGCTCAGGAGGTCTACGTCATCGCCAACGGCAACGACCTGGCCCGCGACATCAACGCGCGCTCGACCCTGGCCACGGCAACGGCCGACGCGACCAACGGCATCGAACTGCCCACCGCCTTCGCTGACGCCAAGGACTATCACCTGTTCGGCAGCGGCACGAACACGCGCGGCAACAACGGCGCGGACGCCGGCCAGGACAACTACAAGAACGGCCTCGACCTGCTGATGAACGTCAGCGCCCACATCATTGTCGCCGCGGGGCAGAGCAACGACGTCATCGGCGACGAGTTGGCCCAACACGTGGCCGACGCTTCCGACGACATGAACAAGCGCGAGCGCATCGGCATCGTCGGCAGCGCGCTGGGGGCCACTTTTGACGACATTCGCGGCCACAACCTCAACAGCGACCGCATCGTCTTCGTCGCCCCCGGCATCATCACTTACGACGCGGCCCTGAAGAAGGACGTTACCCTGCCCGGCAGCTATAGCGCCGCGGCCATCGCCGGCCTCATGTCCAGCTACGACCCACACGTCAGCCTGACCAACAAGCCCGTGCCCGTGGCCGGTCTGGAACACAAATTCACCAACCCGGAACTGGCTGTGCTGCTGGAAGAGGGGCGCGTGCTGGCCTTGCAGGAGAAGCTGGGCTTCAAGGTCGTGCGCGGCATCACCACCTCGACCAACACCGCCTGGAAGCAGATCACCACCCGACGCATCGTCGATTTCGCCAAGTATGGCGTGCGCTCGGCGGCCGACCCCTACATCGGCATGCTCAACAACGAGCGTGTCCGCGGCGCGCTGCGGGCAACCATCAACAGCTTCCTGGCCGAGATGGTCGAGGACGAGATGCTGATCGGCTACGACCTGACCGTATCGGCCACGCGCGACCAGGAGATCAAGGGCATCTGCGCCGTGACGATGGTCGTCCGGCCGGTCTTCAGCATCGACTTCATCAAGGTGACGATGTTCCTCGCCTAGGCGCGGGGCAGGCAGATTAGCAGATAGACAAGGAGACAAGTCTCATGGCACTGACAAATGTCTACACCGGCGCCAACGGCACGTTGACGCTGGCGTTCGAGGATACACCGGAAGGGAACGACGCCAAGGCGGTCATCGACACCTACCAGATCACGACGGTCGGCCGCGTGGCCAACGTCGAGGTCTGCATCCAGACCGATCTGGAGGAGTTCCACGAGATCGGCCGCCGCCACGCGACCTCGCTCCACCCCGGCAACGTCCACATTAGCGGGCGCGTCGGCCGGGCCTACATCAACGGCGCGCTGCTGTTCCTGCTGATGGGCCGTGGCGCCGCGCCGACGCAGATCGCCGAGCCGTTTGTCCAGCCCACGTTCACGATGCGCGTCGCCCTGAACGACCCCGCCGTTCCCGGCAACACCGTCAGCCTGGAACTGAAAGGCGTCAAGTTCCAGAACTGGGGCGTCGCCATGCCGGAGGACGACTTCGTCATGGAGAACCTCAGCTTCAAGGCCCTGACCATCAGCGTGGTTGACCAGGAAGCGCCGGCCGGCGGCGGCGACGCCGTGGCCGTGGTTCCCGAAGGCTTCGCCGGGGTCGATCAGGCCTAGATGAGCTTGGCCCGCTAAGACCTCAGAGGTTTCAGTAAGCCTCTGAGGTCTGGCAAGGCCCAGACGGAGACAGACAATGACCCTGACCGCCGAAGAACTGCTTGCCGGCAGCACGCTGACCCACCGTGTGGAGATACCGGCCGACCTGCTGGGCAGCAACGGCCACCGCCCGGTCGATACTGAGGTGGTACTGCGCCCGCTAACGGTGCAGGCGTTGCAGCGCATCGGCAAGGCCGCCGGCGACGACGAGACCCTCTCCGCCTCGCTGATGATCCAGGGGGCGCTGGTCGAGCCGGCGCTGCGGTTCGAGCAGGTCGCCCAGCTGCCGGCCGGCGCGGCCCGCTTCCTGGTGGAGCGCATCAATGCCATCAGCGGCATCACCACCGCCCGCGACGAGCTGGAGGAGCTGGTGCAAGCGCCCCTGGCGCGGGCCTGCTTCGTGTTGGCCAAGACGTTCGGCTGGACGCCGGAGGAAGTCAGCGGCCTGACCATCGGCCAGATCCTGCTCTATCTGGAGATGGCCCGGCGCGACGGAGGGCCGGCGTGACGCGACCGCGCCTCTGCCCGCCCCGGCCCCGGGTCGTCTTTGCCGGCGGCCGTGCCCCCGCCTGTTGGCGGCAACAGGTGCGGCCCACGGCCGCCGCGCCGGCCGCTCTGGCGCGCCTCTGCGGCTGGATGGCCGCGATGGCCCAGGAGACCGGCCCGAAGCTGCGCTCTGAGCCGTTGCTGGGCACGTGCCTGGCCGAGATGGTCGGCGACGGGCCAGCGGAAGCACCGAGCGCGGTCGAGACGACGGCCAGTGGCGGCGGCAAGCCGCGCCCGGCCGAACCCGGCGCGAGCCGACAGGCGCAGACGGCCACGCCCCCTCTCGCCCATGAGACGGGCAAGCGCCGCCCCGCCACCGCCCCGGTGACGGGCGAGCGCCGCCAGCCGCTGCCCGGCGGC
>DAOSMQ010000023.1:0-5467 GCA_035372725.1 Promineifilum sp. (SeqCode) | reverse complement strand
CCGGCGGCTCTTTCCCCGGCGTGGGCAGCCGGCGGGCGACGCCGGAGCTATTGGCCCGGCTGGCCGGGCGCGGCGCGAAGGCCGGGCCGCGAACGTCTGAGGTCAAGCGCCCGCCCCTGGCCCGGTCAAAGGGCCAGGCGGCGACAGCAGCCGGCCAGTCAGCCGCCGGGCAGGAGTGGGCCGGGCGACTGGCCGAGCGCGTGCGCCAACGGGCGCTGGCGGGCTTGCCCGCGGGCGAGCCGCGGGACGCAAACGAGCGCGGGCATTTCCCCGCCCCGGCCGAGCGGCCCAGCGACCTGCCGGCTCAGTGGCGCGAGCCGCTGGACGGGCAGCGCGTGCCCGCCGGCTGGCTGGCCGCGACCCAGGCGAGCACGCCCGCGACCCGGCCGCCGGCCGCGCCCACTGGACAACCGCGCGCCCGTGCGACCAGCAACGACGCGCCGCCGTTATCGAGTCCGAGCGGACACCGCCCGATCCTGCATCCGCCCCAGCGTGGACGCCGGTCGCCGGCTGGCCGTCGCGACGACCCCACCGGCGCGGCGAGAGGACTATCCCGCCCCGTCCCCGCCGGCGGCGACAGCGACGGCTGGGTCGGGCCGGGGCCAGACGTGGACGGCGCTTCGCACCGCAACGGCCGGCTGGAGGCCGACAACGGCGAGGTGGTCAGCGTGGTCAATCGCTTCGCGCCGCCGCAGATGGCCGACACGTTGCCGCCCTTGCGCCCGCCGGTCGGGCAGGGCAGCGTGGCCATGCCCGTCGCCGCCGCCGCGTCCCGTCGCAGCGCGCGGCGAGAGGAGGCCGCGGTCGTAGACGATCTCGATGAGTTGGCCGTCAAGCTGCGGCGGATTCTGGAAGAAGAATCGCGCCGCCACGGCATCGACATTTAGCGGCGCGGCGCACGGCCAGTGTGCGCCCCGCCGGCAACCCAGGAGTGAAGGCCATGCGCCCGATGCTCGACGATATCGAACTGCCGCAGGTGCAGGAAATCACGGCCTACGACCGGCGCATGCTGGCCGAGCACAAGCCGCCGGGTATGGACGGCAGCCTGCTGCAGAACCTCGGCCGCCGGCCGGCCCACCTGACGCTCTGGGGCGTCAAGACCGGGCCGGACGCGCTGGAGTTCGTCGAGACGCTGGAGCTGAAGTACCGCGCCGGCCAGGCCGTGCCCTTCGTGGCCGACATCATCGCCGACGCGGAGATTCAGCAGGTGGTCATCGACGACCTGCAATGGCAGGAGCTGGCCGGCCGGCCGCAGCGCTTTAGCTACGTCGTGGCTTTGCGCGAGTTCATCGAGCCGGTTGAGCCGGAGGACACCACGGCGCTGCAAGAGGACATCCTCGGCGACGCCGGTGACCTGTTCGACGACCTGCTCGACGGCCTTGATTTCGCCCTGCCCTTCGCCACCGGGCTGGAGCGCTTCCTCGGCCCGCTGACCGACATCCTGGGCCGTTTGCAGCAGTTGAACCGGCCGGCGGGCAACCCGTAGACAGCCCGGCCGCCGTCTGGCAATCAGCCAGCCTTGACAGTGTAAGGAGCATATGATGAACACCAACATCTTTGAAGAACTAAAAAACCTTCTAACAGAATTCCAGACCTTCCTTGAACAAAACGTCGCCACCATCCGGCCGGCCATTCTGGCGATCGCCGGGGTCTTCCCGCAGATCGTCGAGCTGATTGACAAGCTCATCGAGCTGATGAACAAGCTGAAGACGGAGATCAACAACTTCGACCTCGGCAACATCAATGGCCTGACGGAGGCAACCCAGTTCATTAACATGATCAAGTCGTTTCTGGAGTCGGCGCGCACGCTGCTGCCGGACGAGGCCGGGACGATCAACGATGTGCTCGCCGTGGCCGATGTCGTTGGCAGCCTGGGCGGTTTGACCGACGTCAAGACCGACATTCTCAAGGCTATCGACACCATCGTTACCCAACTGGCCTCGCTCAAGCCGGCGTAATCAGCGCCAGAACGAGACTGACCAGCTTCACCAGGCAAACGCAGGAGAAGTGAACCGTGCCCCGGCCGATGCTCGACGACCTTGAGTTACAGCAGGTGCAGACCATCGAGGTCGATGGCGACCAGGTGTGGGTGCAGCATGGCATTCCGGCCCTGGAGGGCGACTTCCTCCAGGGTCTGGGCCGCCGCGCCAGCCAGATCACCCTCACCGGCGTCCTCACTGGCGCGGAAGTGGCCGACAGCCTGAAGAAGCTGCGCGACAAGTTCCGCGCCGCCGCGCCGGTGGCCTTCGTCGCCGACATCGCCACGGCCATCCGCCTCGACCAGGTGCTCATCGAGGAGATGGGCGTCCGCGAGCTGGCTGGCCGGCCGGCGCGCTTCGAGTACGCCTTCACCCTGCGCGAGTTCAAGCCGGCCACGCCGACGGAGATCATCATCCCACCCCCGCCGCCGCCCCCGCCGCCGCCGCGCACGCTGACGTCGGTGCTGGAGGTGCAGGTCATCGTTGAGGGCGACCCCAATTTCGACCACGCCCTCACCCGTGTCCTCGTCGATGGGCGCGACGAGGCCGGGCAGTCTGTCCGCCGCGAGCTACCCAATGACCCGTCCGTGCGCCAGGGCGATCTGTGGACGGTCGATGACTTCCCCGCGGGCAGCTACACCGCGACCGCCACCACGCGCAGCCCGGCCATGACCGGCTCGGCGTCGGTGACCCTGCCGCTGGGCCAGACCCGGCGCGCCATTATCATCCTGCGCCCGGGCCAGACCATCGCCACGGCCTTTGTCATCCACTACACCTTCGACCGGGCCTTTGTGGAGCCGTGCATGCGCGCCGTCCTGCGCCAGGTGGCCGACTTCGCCACAGCGCACGCCGACCAGAAGATCATCATCGTCGGCCACACCGATGAATCGGGCGACGACAACTATAACCAGTCCCTTTCCGAGCGACGGGCACGCGGGGCGCACGCCTTCCTGACCTTCGGCCGCGACGCGCAAGCGGCCGACGACGCCGTGGCCGAGTGGAACGAGTTGCGCCGCACCCGGCCAACCGGCGAGACGCCCTCCGTCCACGACAGTTGGGGCGCGCGCGAATACCAGTACATGCTGCAAGACCTGGGCTTCTACAACGGCCAGGTGCATGGCACGCACGACGCCGCCACCGACACGGCCGTGCGCGACTTCCAGACCGCCAACGGCCTGGCCGTCAGTGGTCAGGTGGACGACCTGACGTGGCCCGTGCTCATCCGCGCCTACATGGCCCAGGATCCGCTGAACGTGCCCGCAAGCCAGTTCATGCCCAACGCCGACCCGGCTGATGGCTGCGACAACGGCGTCGTCCGCTGGCTGGGCTGTGGCGAGAAGCTGCCTGTCAAGTCGACGCCCCGTGGCGCGTGCGGCGACCCGGCCTGGCGGCCGAACCGGCGCACGGAGTTGCTCTTCGTCCGCGCGGCGGCCTTCCCCTGCGAGATCGCCAAGCCGGTGACCTTCGACCTGGCCCCGCCGGGCGGCGCTGGCTGGTGCCTGGGGCCGGGCAACTCCAAAGCGCGCTGCTGCTTCCTGACCTTCGAGGCGGGCAACCAGAACAGCTTCCTGGTGCAGCCGGCCGAGCCGGGCACGTTCGTCGTCACTGGCCGCATCCAGTTCGAGGACGGCACGCCGCTGGCCAACACCGAGTACGTCCTCATCGCCCCGGACGGCGAGTTCATGAACGGCGAAGTGACGTGCAGCGACCCCAGCGGCGCGCGCAAGGGCACGCCCCGGCGCGGCCGCACCGACGCCAACGGCAACTTCACCGACAAAGCGGGCAACGTCGGCTATCCCCAGAACCCCAAGGGGCCGGGCATCTACACCCTGACCATCGCCGCCGACGTGGTGGCGCGCAACCAGGGCGAGCCGATCGAGTCCGCCACGGGGCCAAATGTCTGTGTCCGTCTCGACGACGACGGCGGCTTTGTGGTCATCGTCGTCGGCCGCGCGGTCGTCAACGTGCGGCCCAATATCGCCCCGGCGGGCAATGTCGTCGTTGTGCGCAAGCCGCACACCAACCCGCAGCGGCAGCCGGTCGTGCTGAGCGTCAACCAGGCCTTCACCGGCAGCGGCACGTTCACCCGTTCCAGCGACGCCATTCGCTTCTTCGACGCCGCCGTCGGCGGCAACGAGATCGCCTTTAACGGCACGGACAACGTCTTCACCGACGCCCAACTCGTCGCCGGGCAGACCCTCTTTGTCGAGGGCAGCCGCGCCAGCGCGGCCGTGGACGACGTCGAGCTGCGGCTGGTGCTGACGGTCAACGGCACGCCGGGACTGGGGGCGACGGCGCGGATGACGGCGCTGGAACTGACGCTGGACATCTGCCAGAGCCGGACAGCGCCGGGCGTTGACCCCGCACCGCTCTCGGCCGCCGACAAGATCAACCCCGGCCGGCCGCTCCAGACGCCGAATCTGGCCAACACCCAGCAGCGGGCGCTGGTCATTGTGCGGTCCGCCCAGCCGGCGGCCTTTGTGGGCGATCTCGCGCTGACGCCGCTCAACGGTAGCGTGCAGTTGTTTAGCGCAGCCGACGAGGTTCCGGCGGCTGGGCAAGCGCCGCTGGCCGGCGCGCAGATACTGGCCAATGCCGCCATCCCCGCCAGTGGGGCGCGCTTCTGGGCGCAGGGGGCGACGGCCAGCGCCGCTGCCCGCGATACTGGCTTCCAGTTGAGCTTGCAGGGCGTAGAGCCGGACGGCGACCGGGTGGCCATCACCGTCATCCAGCTAGACATTGTCGCCGCCGCGGCTGACGATAGCCCGACAGCCACCTTCGTCCGCTTCGGCCTGTGGGACGATGCCTTTGACCCGGCCACCGGCAACCTGCGCAACAACGCCGCCGAGGCGCAAAACTTCGTCGGCTCCGATTCGCGCCACTTCTTCTTCCGTCTGCGCGACGCCAGCCGCGCCGGGACGGCGACCATCCGCTGGCGTACGCTCTTCGCCAACAATACCCTGGACGACCCGCGCACACCGGCGGGCAACCAGGACCTGACCGTCACCGAGACGGCCGCCGGCAGCGGCGTGTTTCTCTCGCGCGCGGTTATGCTGGTGACCGACGACGTGGATCGTGGGCAAGCGACCGACAGCGGCCTGACGGCCGGCGACGTCGGCCCGCGCAACCAGGGACAAAGCAACCATCGCCTGCGTTGCGTGACGGTTGACGACACTCACCAGCTCGACGGCCGGGTCGAGGCGGAGTACGCGCCGGCGGGCGTCGGCGTCAGCCCGTTCACCGCGCCGACGCTGCTCTTCAACCGCGCGCCGGAAGAGCGCCTGCGGATCAGGATTCATTTCATCAACGTGCGCAACCGCGTCGGCGGCATTGGTGTGCTAACAGCCATCAGACGGGCACAGGTCACCCAGGCATTCCAGGCGCTTTACGCTCTCTGTGGCGTTTTCGTGGAGGTGGACGAGATCACCATCGACCCACCGGCGGCGGCGACGGGCTGGCCGGCGGCCTTCCCCGGCGACCCACTGGCC
>DAOSMQ010000022.1:0-11852 GCA_035372725.1 Promineifilum sp. (SeqCode) | reverse complement strand
CCGAGATCGTTCACGACATGGCCCCGGCAGCCGAGCTATACTTGCTCAAAATCTCCACCGATGTTGACCTCGACCAGGCTGTGACCTACGCCATCAGCCAGGGCGTCGATGTCATCTCTACCTCGCTGACCTTCCTCAACGTCACCCCCGGCGACGGCACGGGCAAGTTCGCGGCCATGGCGACGCGGGCACGCGCCGCCGGTGTGCTCTGGGTGACGGCCGCGGGCAATTATCGCGAGCAGCACTGGAGCGGCCAGTGGGCCGACGCCGACGCCGACGGCCTGCATGAATATGCCCCCGGCGTCGAGGTCAACGTCTTCGGCCCCGGCAACGGCACGGCCTACCAGATTCCGGCCGGTCTGTCTCTGTCGGTGTCCATCCGCTGGGACGACTGGACGGAGGTGCGCCAGGACTTGCGCCTGTTGCTGCTGCGCTACAACGGCACGCGTTTCGAGATCGTCGCCTCGGGCAACAACCCGCAGACCGGCCAGTTTGGCCAGCGGCCAACCGAGCGGGTGAACTTCATCACCAACGGCAGCGCCGCCATCTACGGTGTGGCCATCCAGCGGGTCAGCGGCAACCGGGCTGTGTACCTCCAGCTGCTGACGCCCAACCGCGAACTGGATCGGCGCGTGACGGCCATGAGCCTGGGCGACCTGGCCGATGCGCCCGACGCGCTGACCGTGGGCGCGGTGAGCATCAATAGCCCCTACGCGGCGGCCGACTACAGCTCCGAGGGGCCGACGACCGGCCCGGGCGGCGCGCCCGGTGGCGGCCGGCTGAAGCCCGACATCAGCGCCTACGCTGGCGTGTCCACGGCCAGCTATGGCACGCGCGCCTTCAGCGGCACCTCGGCGGCCACACCCCACGTTGCCGGCGCGGCCGCCCTGGCGCGCAACCAGCGTCCAGCCTACGGGCCAGCGGCGCTCCAGTTCTACCTGGAAGAGCTGTCGATCGACCAGGGGCCGGCCTGCGCCGATACACGCTACGGCTATGGGCGGCTTTTCCTGCGCCTGCCGTCCGAGCCGGCCAAAAACAAGCTTTTCCTGCCCCTGCTGTCTCGCAGCACTGAGCGCTGCTAATACCATGAGCCATCGCCGCCTGCGCCCGACGAACCCCGCGGCGCTGCTGCCACTCGCCCTGCTGCTGCTGCCCCTGGCCTACGTGCTAACGCTGGCGCGGTCAGTCGTCTTCGGCGATCCGACCGAATACACCTTCGTGGCCCACATCCTGGGCATTGCCCACCCGCCCGGCTACGCCTTCTACACACTGCTGGGCAAGCTGTTTCAGACGCTCGTGCCGCTGGGCGAAGTCTCCTGGCGGATGCACCTGCTATCGGCCGCCGTGGCCACAGGGACGGCACTGTTCATCTACGGCACAGTGCGCGCCGCGGCGCGGATGCTGCTGCCGGCCCTCCACGCGCCCTGGGACAGGGTCGCCGCCGTCTTCGCCGCGCTCAGCTATGGTCTGGCCGCCGACGTCTGGCAGCACGCCATCCACGCCAACCCCCACATCGTCACCGCCGCTTTCCTGGCCGCCAATCTCTTTTTCCTGACGCGCTGGGCCGCCGGCGGAACCGCTCGGCCGCGCTGGCTCTACGCCTTCGCCCTCTCGGCCGGGCTGGGCGTCACCCACCACCCGCTGACGGTGATGTCCTTCCCCGCCTATGCCGTCTTCATTCTGCTGGCCCGGCCGCGCATCTGGCGCGAATGGCGCGTCTGGCTGGGCATGGCCGGCTGCGCCGTGCTGGGGCTGGCCGTCTGGCTCTACTTCCCCATCCGCAGCGCCACGGCCCCGCCCTTTGGCCCGGCGACGATGACCACACTGAGCGGCTTCCTCGACCATGTTCTGGCCCGCGGCCTGAGCGAGAGCCTGCCCTTCTTCGGACTGGCCGACGCGCCGGCACGGGCGCTGGTCTTCTGGTCGCTACTGCGCTTACAGTTCTCGCTGCCGGTGATCTTTCTGGCCATGTTGGGCGTGGTTTGGCCGCTGTTGGCGCGACGGCGCGGCGGCGCGGCCGTGCCCGCGTGGAAGCTGACGACCCTGTACGTCCTCGCCCTGGCCGGCAACTACGCCTTCGTCATGAGCCTGCGGGCACAGGACATCATGGCCTACCTGCTGGGGCTGCTGGTCATCCTGGCTGTGCTGGCCGGTCTGGGCCTCTACGGTCTGCTGGCGCTGACGGCGACGCGGCTGCGGCCGGCCCCGGCGCTGCTGGCGCTGCTGGCCGCGGCGCTCTTCCTGCTGGGGCCGGGGCTGCAAGTGGCCCGCAACGCGCCGGCCATCTCCCTGCGCGACGAGACGGCTGCCGCCGACTATGCGAATGCCGTCTTCGACCGCTTCGCCGGCACGGCCGAGGGCGCGACCCTGCTCAATGACTGGGAACACATGACCCCGCTCTGGTACGCCCGCTTCGTCGACGAGCGCTGGCCCGACGAGGCCGACGTGCGCCCCATCCTCGTCTCTACGGCCCGGCCGTGGCTGGAAAGCGTCTTCGACACCCTGCCCGGCGGGCCGGTCTACCTGAGCAACTACCGCCGCGAGATCGTCGCGGCCGGCTTTCGCCTGCGGCCAGACGGCCCGTTCTACCGCGTCGTCGAGCCGGGCGACGCCAGCCTGCCGTCCGACCTGACCCCGCTGGCCGGCGAGGGCGCGGCCCAGCTCGCCGGCTACGCTCTGCCGCAGCGCAGCGTCACCGCCGGCGACTACGTGCCCCTGACGCTGGCCCTGCGCGCCCCGGCGGGCACGGCCGACTACTACGCCCCCGTCGTCCGCGTCGGCGCGCTGAGCTTCCCGTTTACCACCGACAGCCATCTCATCTCGCCCCAGTGGCAGCCGGGCGAGGTGATCGTCGAGCGCTTCGACTTCGCCCTGCCCCACGACCTGCCCGGCGGCGTCTACCCGGTCACGGTCGCCCTGCGCAACCTGAGCACCGACGAGACGGGGCCGGAATTGCCCCTGGGCGAATTGATTGTGGCCGTCCCCAGGCAGCAGCCGGCCATCCCGCCCCTGCTGGCCAACTTCCGCCAGCGCGTCGGCCTGGTGGCGGCGACGGCCAGCACCGGCGGCCAGCGGCGCGCCGCTGTCTGGAGCGAACCGCTGCCGGCCCGCCCCGGCGACACGGTGCAGTTGCGCCTGCTGTGGCAAAGCCTGGCCCCGGCCGAGGAGAGCTACACCGTCTTTGTCCATCTCATCGACGCCGCCAACCGGCCGCTGCTGGCCCTCGACTACACGCCGCTGGGCGGCTCCGCGCCAACGCACCTGTGGATTCCCAAGTGGCTGCCCGGCCAGCGGCTGCTCGATCCCTACCGGCTGGTGCTGCCGGCCGACCTGCCGCCGGGCCAGTACTACATCGAGGTTGGGCTTTACGAGATGGTTGGCGAGCGCCGCTTGCACATGGCCGATCCCGCGGGTAACCTCATCGGCGACCGGCTCATCCTCGGCCCGGTCGATGTCAGCGAGTAAGACAGGCAACAGCTACCATGACCAACTGGACCAAACGCAAACGACTGGAAGCAACCATCTCCGGCGAGCCGACCGACCGGCCGCCCGTGGCCCTGTGGCGGCACTGGCCCGGCGACGACCAGCACGCCGCCGCCCTGGCCACGGCCCATCTGAAGTGGCAGGCCGACTATGACTGGGACCTGCTCAAGGTCGGCCCGGCCAGCAGCTACTCTGTCGTCGATTGGGGCGTCGAAGACCGCTGGGACGGCCACATCGAGGGCACGCGCACGACGACGCGCTATCCCGTGACGCAGCCAACCGACTGGGAAGCGCTGCGGCCGACTGACCCCAGCCGGGGCATGCTGGCGACGCAAATCGAAGCGCTGCGACTTATTGGCCAGACCCTGCGCGGCGAAGTGCCCTTCATGGCCACCATCTTCTCGCCCCTGTCGATGGCCAAGCACCTGGCCGGCAACGAGGTTCTGCTCAGCCACATGCGCGCCCACCCCGACGCCCTCCACCGCGGCCTGGCGACGCTGGCCGACAGCATCATCACCTTCATCGACGCGGCCCGGGCGACGGGCATCGCCGGCATCTACTACGCCGTCCAGCACGCCGTTTACCCGCTGCTGAGCCGCGACGAGTTCGCTGCCTTCGGCCGGCCCTACGACCGTCGCGTGCTGGACAGCGCCGCCGACCTGTGGGCTAACATGGTTCACCTGCACGGCACGCGGGTCATGTTCGATCTCGTGGCCGACTACCCCGCGCCGCTGCTCAACTGGCACGACCGCGAGACGGGCATCTCCCTGCGCGACGGCCTGGCCGGCTTCCCCGGCGCGGCCAGCGGCGGCGTGTCGCAGTGGACGATCCACCGCGACCAGTCGGATGACCTGTTGGCCGAGGCGGCTGAGGCGCGAGCGCAGACCGGCGACCGGCGGCTGGTGCTGGGCACGGGCTGCGTCATCATGACGACGACGCCCCTGTTCAATATCCGCGCGTTTCGCGGCGCGGCTGAGTCGCCGCGCTAAGCGCGTGGCGCACGTCGGGATCGGCCTCGGCCGGCAGAGCGGCGGCCAGCGCTGCCCCGGCCGCCTGCCCGCCGATGCGCCCCAGCGCCCAGGCGGCATGGCCGCGGACGATGGGCGCGGCGTCCGTCAGCAGCGCGGCCAGCGCCGCCACAGCCGCGGCGCTGCCCCAGTTGCCCGCGGCCACGCAGGCATTGCGCACCAGACGCGCCCGGCCAATGCGCCCCACTGGCCCGTGGGCGAAGCGACGGCGGAAGCCTTCGTCGTCTAGCGCCAGCAGATCTAGCAGCGGCGGCGCGACCGCATCCCACGACGCCGGGCGAAAGGCGGCCTCGGCCGCCGGCGCGGCGAAGCGGTTAAAAGGGCAAACCGCCTGGCAAACGTCGCAACCGTAGACCCAGTTGCCCATCAGCGGCCTTAGCTCGGCCGGAATCCAGCCCTTCAGTTCGATGGTCAGGTAGGAGATGCAGCGGCGCGCGTCGAGGACATAGGGCGCGGGAAAGGCGGCCGTGGGGCAGGCGTCGAGGCAGCGCCGGCAGCGCCCGCACGACGGCGACGCCACCAACGGCTGGTCGTAGTCAAGCGGTAGCGTCGTCAGCAGCACGCCCAGGAAGAACCACGATCCAGCCCGCGGGTCGATGAGCAGCGTGTTCTTGCCGGTAAAGCCCAGCCCGGCCGTCTCGCCGTGGTCGCGCTCCAGCAGCGCGCCGGTGTCGACGTAGGCGCGGCTGGCGACCTCGCCGGCCGTCTGCCCGCGCAGCCAGTCGCCCAGCGCCTCCAGCCGCGGCGTCATGACGTCGTGGTAGTCCGCCCCCCAGGCGTAATTGGAGAAGCGGCCGCGGGACGGGTCGTCGGCCAGCCGGGCGGCGATCTCGGCCGGCAGCGGCGGGGCCGCGTAGTCGAGGCCAACGACGACCAGCGAACGGACGCCGGGCAGAATCACGGCGGGGTCGCGGCGGCGGGCGACGCGGTCGGGCCGGGCCATGTAGCCCATCTCGCCGTGCAGCCCGGCGTCGATCCAGGCCAGATAGGCATCGAGGCGGCGGGCCGGCGCGGCGGGGATGACGCCGACGCGGTTGAAGCCCATAGCGGCGGCCTGGGCTTTTAATTCGGCCGTGAGCATGGCGGTGGGGGGCTGCATATCCTCGGAATGATACCATTCCTGCCCGCGATTGACGTTTTGCCTTTATCCTATGCTATAATCGGGCTGCTTAATGAGCGATCCCTGGCCGGGCCGCGGCGCAAGCCGGGCCACAGTCGGGACACTTTAGCATAGCCAGGAGGCAGGTGAACATGGCCGAATCGTTGGTAGATATTCAGGTTGAGGACTTGAAGCGCGTGGAACTGGTGCGCGTCACCGGGCGTATTGACAGCAGCAACGCGGCCGAGTTCGATCGCGTCCTGAAGGAAGTCGGCAGCCGCAAGCAAAATGTCGTTCTGGAACTGAGCGGCGTCGAGTACATCAGCAGCGCGGGCCTGCGGGCCATCGTCGCCCTCTGGCGCGAGTGCCAGAAGCACCGCGGTGACGTTTTGCTGGCGAACCCGTCCGAGCGCGTCGTCGAAGTGCTGACCCTGGCCGGGCTGAACACGGTCTTCAAGACCTTCGACAGCGAGACGGCGGCGGTCGGCAGCTTCTAGTTTTCGATTCTCAACCCACGGCGGCACGGGCGCTTCGCGCCCGTGCCGACTTTTACTTGCCAACCGGTAGCGGGCGCGATATGGCATCGGGCGATATGGCACGTGAACAAGTCCTGGTCGTCCCCGGACGATATAAGGAAATCAAGCGGATTTGCGAGTTCATCGCCGCCGGCGCGGCCGATGCCGGCTTCGATGCCAACACCATCTTCCATCTGGAACTGTGCTGCGACGAGGCTTCGACCAACATCATCGAGCATGCCTATGGCGATGAGGGCGTCGGCGACATCGCTATCAGCTATGCCGTGGAGGACGACGGGTTCACCATCGTCCTGCGCGACACCGGTCAGGCTTTCGACCCTGGCGATGTGCCGCCACCGCCGGCCATCAGCGGCACGGCCATGCCCGCCGATGAGCTGGCCGACCAGATGCGCATCGGCGGGCTGGGGCTGCACTTCATCCGCAACCTGATGGACGAAGTTACCTACACGGCCGACCGGCGCCACGGCAATCGACTGGTCATGGTCAAAAAGCTACACAAGGATGGCGACCCATGAGCGTCTGGCAAGAAAAACTCCCCCAAAGCAATACGTGGCTGATCGGCATCAGCGGCCGGCTTGACCAGAGCCTGACGCCCAAGCTGGAAGAGACGCTCAACGCTCTGCTGGACAACGGCCACGTCGCCCTCGTCGTCGATCTGACCCACGCGACCTACATCAACAGCGGCGGCCTGCGCTGCCTGGTCAGCGCCTGGCGAAAGGCCAAAGCCGGCGACGGCACGCTGACGCTCTGTGGCCTCAACAACCGCTTGCAGGAGATCTTCGCCATGGTCGGTTTCGACAAGGTTTTCACTATCCTCGACGACTGCGCCACGGCCCGCGGTCAGGCGCGTCAGGGAGTGCGTTCCTGAGGCGGCCCATCGGATAGAGGTGGCGAGCCGCCCACCGCCCACGCGCCCCCTGACGCGCGACAGCCCTGGCTATGTTTTCCCCGTCCCAGACGCAATCGTTTCTCATCGCTGCCGCCATCCTGCTCGTTGTTGTCGTGGCTGGACTGCTGATCGCCCGGTCGTTGCGCCGCCGTCGCTCGCGCCAGGCGCTGGTCGAGCGCGTCGCCGAATTGGAAGCTCTCAGCAGCGCCGGCCGGGCCATCGTCGCCGCCGAGCTAGATGTCGATGCCCTTTGCCGCTTCATCGCCGAGCAGGCCGGGCAGGTCATCGACAACCGCACCTTCCAGGTCGGCCTGTTCGAGGACAGCTACTACGACATTCGCTACTGGACCATCGATGGCCAGCCCCAGCCCGTGCCGCAGTGTTTTGACCTGGGCAAGGATGAAGGCGGAAGGATGAGGGATGAAGGCGGGCTGGTCGGCTGGGTGCGCGACTCGCAACAGCCGCTGCTCGTGCGCGACTTCCAGCGCGAAATGGACAAGCTGCCCGCGCGCCCGGCCTACCATAGCGATTCGCCGCCCCGCGCGGCGCTCTTCCTGCCTTTGGTCAGCGGCGGCCGCACGCTGGGCATCGTCTCCGCCCAGAGCACCACGCCCGACCACTTCAGCGAGCAGGACATGCGCCGGCTGACCATCCTGGCCAACCAGGCCGCCGCGGCCATCGCCAATGCCCGGCTCTTTGCCCAGGAGCGCACCCGCGCCGCCCACCTGGAGCTGGTGACGCAGATCGCCCGCCAGGTGAACGCCGCCGACGACCTCGATGACGTGCTGGAGCAAGCTGTCAGTCTGACCCGCCAGACGTTCGGCTTCCACCCTGTGACGGTCTTCGGCCTTGACCCGCTGACACGCGACGCCATCATCCAGGCCAGCACCATTCCCGAACTGGACGCGGCCAACGGCGGTGGGCCGCAGCTGCGCCTGCCGATAGGACGGGGCATCATTGGCACGGCCGCGGCGACGCGCCACACGGTGGTCGTTAATAACGCGGGCGAGGACGAGCGCTTCCTGGCCCACCTCGACGGCGTGCCGCCGGAATTGAACCCCGACACCCAGGCTGAGATCGCCATCCCCCTGCTCGTCCACAACGAGTTGCTGGGCGTATTTGATGTCCAGAGTCCGCAAGTGGGTGCCTTCGGCGCGAACGAACGGGTCGTGCTGGAAACGCTGGCGGCGGAGCTTTCCAGCGCCATCTACAAAACGCAGCAGCTATCCCGCGAACAGGAGCGAGCCTGGATCACCACCGCCCAGTTACAGGTCGCCGAAGCCATTGGCCGCCACGACGAGCCGGAGGAGATGCTGACGGCCGTGGCGCGTCTGGCCCCGCTGCTGGCCGGGGTCAAGCTATGCGCCTTTCTGCTGTGGGACGAGGACAGCGAGAGCTACACCGGCGCGACGCTGGTCGATCGACGCGGCAACGAGGACGCTGCCTTTGCCAATGTGCGTCTGGCCATCGGCGACTGGAATGCGCTCGATGCCGTCCACGTCGGCCGTGAGCCGTTGACCACCACCCATCTACCGCCGTGGGCCACGCAGCCGTGGGCCACGCAGCCATTACTGGAAGGGCAGGTGTCGCCGGCGCGCGCCTGTCTGCGCCTTTACCCGCTGGTCAGCGGCCCGGTCAAGACGCTGGGGGCAATGCTGGTCGATTTCGACGACGGCGCTGACGACGGCCCCACGCCGGCCCAATCGGCCAGCGGCGCGGCTCCGTTCCACGCCCGCCGCGAGGAGCTTGTGCAGAATCTGGCCCGGCAGACCGCCGCCGGCCTGGAGAGCACCTACCTGCGCATGGCCCAGCAGGAGGAAGCCTGGGTCAACACCGCTCTCTTGCAGGTGGCCGAGGCGGTCAATAGTCTGACCGATCTGAACGAGATCCTTGACACCATTGTGCGGCTGGTGCCGCTGCTGGTCGGCGTCGATACCGTCTTTATCCTCGTCTGGGACGAAGACCGTCAGATCTTTCAGGCCGGGCCGAGCTATGGCGTCAGCACGATGGGGCGCGGGCTGGTGGAGACGCTGGAGATCGACCGCGAGGAGTTACTGGCGATGTCGCCGGGGCTGACCCATGATTCCAGCCAGCCGCGACTGCCGGGCGCGGGTTACTATGCCATGCGCGTGCCCGGCTGGTTGGAGACGGTGCTGGGCACAGCCACGGCCTACAATTTCCCGCTGGTGGCCCGCGGCCGGCTGGTGGGGGCGAAGATCGTCGGCCTGCAACGCGACCGCCTGGGCCGGACGCCGTTCTCCAACCGGCGCATCAATATCCTCAACGGCATCGCCCAGCAGGCGGCCACGGCCGTCGTCAACAATCAGCTCTACCGCGAGTCGGCCGACCGCGCCCGCATGCAGCAGGAGCTAGACGTGGCCCACACCATCCAGGCCAGTTTCCTGCCCGACGGCAGCCCCAGCATTCCCGGCTGCTCCGTGGCCACCTACTGGCAGGCAGCGCGACAGGTGGGCGGCGACTTCTATGACTTCCTGCCTCTGGGCGACGACAAGTGGGGCATCGCCATCGCCGACGTGGCCGACAAGGGCGTGCCCGCGGCCCTATTCATGGCCCTGACGCGCACCATCCTGCGCGCCGTGGCCTTCAGCCACACCGAGCCGGCTCAGGTGCTGGTGCGGGCCAATGAGATTATCGGCCGCGAGGCGCGCTCCGACCTGTTTGTGACCGTGTTCTACGGCGTCTGGGACCCGGCCACAGAGCACTTCACCTACGCCAACGCCGGCCACAACCCACCGCTGCTGTTGCAGCCCAACGGCAACTTCCAGCCGCTGCTCGGCCACGGCGTCGCCCTGGGCATTCTGCCAGAGATCTCGATGAAGAGCCACACCATCACCCTGCGGCCGGGCGAAACGATCATTCTCTACACCGATGGCATCACCGAGGCCCTCAACGAGGACTTCGACGAGTTCGGGCTGGAGCGGCTGCAAGTGGCGGCGCGCGCGGCGGCGCGGCGGTCATCGGCCGATGTCGTCCGCCAGATCACCGACAACATCCGCGACCACACCGGCCAGACGGCGCAGTTCGACGACATGACCCTCATCGTCCTCAAGCGCCTGGGCGGCAAGGCGGTACGCTAGACCGTTTGCCTATGCGCCGCCCGTTCACCCTGCTGCCCATCGCCATCATTCTGCTTCTGGGCGCGGCCTGCCGCGCCCCGGCGGAGGTTGCGCCGGCGAGCACGCCGGCGCGGAACGCGATTCAGGAGAATCGCGCCACCGCCACGGCCGCGCCGGCCACGCCGCCGCCGAACGCGATTCAGGAGAATCGCGCCACGGCAACGCCCCTGGCGGCCACGGCAACGCCCATCTATGCCGGGCCGCTGTCGCCGCCGTGCGGTCTCAGCCTGCCGGCGCTGCCAGTCGATGGCCCGGCGGCGTCTAGCATCAACCTGAGCGACGAAGCCGCGCTGCGCGCCATCGTACCGGCCGCGGCCTGGCCGGCCATCGAGCAACTGCGCGACGCGCCGGCAAGCGTTGGGCTGGTGGCCTACCAGGTCGGCCGCGAGGCCGAAGGCATCTACTGGAACGCCGACACGCCCATGCCCCTGGCCTCGGTGGCCAAGATCATCACTCTGGTTGCCTACGTCGAAGCGGTCGCTGCCGGCGAACTCGACCCGCTGGAGATCGTGCCGCTGGCTGAGCTAGAGCGCTTCTACCTGCCCAACTTCGACCTGGGGGCGCACCGGCGAGCGCTGGCCGAGTTGCGCGCCGAGGGCCGCCTTCTCTCGCCAGACGACAACCCGGCCGTGCCCTTGTCCGAAGTGCCGTGGATGATGATCCGCCACAGTTCCAATGCCGCGGCCGACTATCTACACCTGCGGCTGGGCCAGGCGCGCATCGAGGACACCGCCCGCGTTCTGGGGTTGGACAACCCCGCCGGCAGCCACAGCGCGCCCTGCACCTTCCTGGGCCAATTTCTGCTGATGGCCAACCACAGCCGGACGCTGGCTAACGACACTGCCGCGCTGGCGGCCTACGTCGACGACGAGGCCGCCTACGGCCGCGACGTGGCCTTGCTGGCCGACGCCTATGCCGGTCAGGCGGAGTTCCGCGCCGCTGAGGCCGCCTGGCGCGAGCGCAACCGGCGGCCGTCCATCGACACACAGCGCATCTTCGCCGCCCGTCTGGCCCCGCGCGGCACGACCCGCGCCTATGCCGCCCTCATGGCCCTGCTGGCCGGCAACGGGTTGAGCAATGCCGACAGCAGCTTTCAGGCGCGGCGCTATCTGGAGTGGCCCAATCAATTCGAGAACAATCTGGAGTGGGGCAGCAACGTCGGCTATAAGAACGGCGCGCTGCCGGGCGTGCTGACGACGGTCTACTACGCCTACCGCTGGGACGATCCCGCGGCCGTCGTCGTGGCCCTCTTCTACCGCGACCTGCCGCAAGACACCTATCGCCGCTGGCGCAACGATTTGCCCCACGACGAGTTGGCCCGCTGGCTGCTGGCCGACCCGGCAGCCATTCCCGCCCTGGCCGGAGCCATCGCCCCCTAAAGCACCCGCAACGCCTGTGCCTCGGCCACGGCCTGCACGCGGCAATTAACCCCCAACTTGCCGTAGATGTTGGTCAGATGTGTCTTGATCGTCCCGACGGAGACACACAGCCGGTCAGCCATCTGGCGATTGGTTAGCCCCTCACTCAGCAGCCGCAACACCTCTTGCTCGCGGGTGGTAATAGAAGTGGCCGTCGCCAGTGAGTCCAGGCTTTCGGCCGGCAAGGCCAGCGCGGCATCGGCTGTGTGCCCCAGCTGCCATAACACCTCGCCAATGAAGCGCTCTGCTTCCGCCGGCAGCG
>DAOSMQ010000021.1:0-11857 GCA_035372725.1 Promineifilum sp. (SeqCode) | reverse complement strand
CTGGCCCGGCAGTTGGCCGGCCGGCTGGCCGCCGATGCCCTGCTCATCCTCGACGCCGGCCACGCTCCGGAGAACTTCCTCGGCCCTATCGTCCGCTTCCGGCCTGACGCGGTCCTCTTCCTCGATGCCGCGCGGGGGGGCGGCGCGCCGGGCGACATCGTCTGGCTACGGCCGGCCGAGGCCGACGGCCGTGGTGGCAGCACCCACGCTGTGTCGCTGGAAATGCTGGCCGACTATTTGACCGCCGAAACCGGCGCGGTCATCCGCGTACTGGGCATCGAACCCTCCCTTTCCTCCTCACGTCGCGCTGGTTGTCAACCTGCGTCCTGCCGAGCGCCGGCCGAGTTCCCCTTCAGCGAAGGACTGTCGCCGGCCGTGGCCGCCGCTGCCGATGAGGTGGCGGCGACGCTGATCGCCTACTGCCGCAAGCTAAGCACCGTTGCCTCGGCGATGGCTTCGGGCGACTGATCTGTCGTCAATACCTGAAAGACCGCGTCGCCGATGGCCGCCAACTGGCGGCTCGATTCGCTGATGGGCATTGGCCTGGCTCGTTCCAGCTCCTCCCCGGCAAAATGGTAGTACTCTTCTTCGGCGGCCAAGAGCGTCATGGCCTCGCGCCGCGCCGGCAACAACTGACTCTGCTCGGCCCAGGTGGCCAGCGCTTGCGGGGCGGTCAGCGCGCGGATGAGGTCGGCCGCTGGCCGCTGTCGCGCGGGGTTGGCCGTGGCCACAGCCCAGACCCACGTTGTCGTCAGCGGCGTCAGCGGGCCGCCGGGGCCGGGCACGCGCGAATAGCCCAGCAGGTGTGGGTCTGAGACCTGCGCTTCGGCCGCACCTGCCTCGGCGCGACGGCCCAGGTAGTAGTCGGCGCGCACCCACAGAAAGCCGCTTTGCCCGACCTGATAGTACTGCCAGGCCTCGTCGAGCGTCTTTAGCTGGCGGCTTTGCAGCAGGTTCTCCGGGCGGCCGGCAATCTGGCGCAGCGCCCGCGCCAATGGCTCGACCTGCAAGTCGGGCTGGCCGTTCTCGTTGACGAGCGTGCCCCCCTCAGCCAGATAGAACTGTAAGCCAAACAGCGCCCCATCGCGGCTGTCGGCCGGCAGCACCAGGGTGTGGTTGGTGTCGCTGATGAAGGTCGTCCAGTCCATGGGGATGGTGTCGGTGATGCTGGCGCGGGCGTAGACCAGGTGGGTCAGTCCCGCGCTGACGAAAGGCACGCCGTAGAAACGGGCCGGAGAGCCGCCCGTCTCTGGCCCGCCCACCACCTGCGCCGCCGCGTCGGTGTAGGCATCTTCGAGCATAGCCGGGTCGATCAGTCCGTCCAACGGCTGCACCATCTGGCGAATGGTCGGATCGGTCAGCATGACGGCGGGCAGGGCGATGACGTCGGGCAAGACAGATGGAGCGACGGCCGTGCCCGTGCGCAGATAGCTGAGGATGCCGCCTGCCCCTTCGACCGGCTTTTGCTCGACCAGGACTTCCAGCGACTGGCTGGCCTCGAAGGCCGTAATCTGGTCAGCCAATTCCTGCGCTCCTTCCGGCGTGCGCGCGCCGATCTCGGCCGGCAGCCAGAGACGCAACGAGCTAACACTGGCGTCGGGCAGCTGCGCCGGGACGCTGGTGGCCGCGGCCGGCGTCGGCCCCAGCGTTAGCAACGACGCTGTCGGCGCGAAGGTCGCCACCGGATAGGCGGCGGGCGTGTTGTCCAGTAGATCACAAGCGGCGAGCAGGAGAAGTACCGGTAGCAGGAATGCAGCCAGGCGGCTGATGCGGTTCATGATGTGCCTCCAGCGGGGCAGTATAGCACCGTTGCCGGAACAGGGCTGCAACCATGGACCTGACAGGTGCGCGGCCAGTCGTTCGCTGATGGAAGTACCATTCGTGGCCACCCATCTGTCAGGTCGGTGCGCCGGGGGTGACGTTGGCAAAGCCCTGGTTGCCGGAACTTGCCTGTTGGCATCTCTTGAGATAAGCTCGCGCTCATGCTCATCGTCACTGGCTATACGAATCAATCGGGGCCGTCGCGCCGCCTGGTTTCCATCACGGGGTCACCTTGTCGTATTGCGCCTGGTGACTGATTCTTATGTCAAGTTGATGCGAGATTGTCAGACCGAGCCGGGGCGCAAACCCCGGCTTTTTGTTTTCTGGAGCAAGTTCAAAATGGCCGAGATTGTCTTGAAGCTCGATCACGTTGCGGTCAGCCTGGCCGGCCGCCCCATCTTCACCGACCTGACCTGGGAGATCCAGCGCGGCCAACGCATTGGCCTGGTTGGCCCCAACGGCGCGGGCAAGTCGACGCTGATGAAGCTTGTCGCGGCCGAGTTTGGCCCGGACGCGGGCAGCGTCTTCCGTCTCTCCGGACTGGACTGGGGGCGGCTGGAGCAAGAGCCACAGCTGCCGCCCGGCCGCACCGTGCTGCAAGAAGCCCTGACCGCTCTACCGGCGCTGGGCGCGATCGAGCGCCAATTGGACGAGCTGGCCGACCACATGAGCCGGCCGGAGGTCTACAGCCAGCCCACAGCCCTGAGCAAGGCGCTAAAGGCCCAGGAGCGTCTGTTGCACCAGTTCGAGCAACTCGACGGCCCGCGCTACGAGAGTCGCGTCAAGGAGACGCTGGTTGCTCTGGGGCTAGATCACAGCCGCTGGGACACCCTGACCGAACACCTCAGCGGCGGCCAGAAGAAGCTGATCATGCTGGCCAAACTGCTGGTGCAACAACCCGGCCTGCTGCTGCTCGACGAACCGGACAACCATCTTGACCTGCCGGCCAAGCGGGCGTTGGAGGGCATCATCCGCGCCTACCCCGGCACGGTGGTCATCATCTCCCACGACCGCTACCTGCTCGACGAGGTGGCGACCCACATCGCTGAGCTAGAAAACGGCCGCCTGACCCAATACCTCGGCAACTACACCGCCTACACGACCGAACGACAACTGCGCCGCCTGCGCCAGCAGCAAATGTATGCCGCCCAGCAGAAGGAGATCGCCCGCATCGAGGCAGCCATCGCCCGCTTCGAGTTGTGGGCCTCCATCGTCGTCAACGAGCGCCACATCCGCCAGGCCCGCAGCCGCCAGAAGATGCTCGACCGCATGGACAAGGTTGAGAAGGTCACCGACGTCCGGCGGATGACGCTGGAACTGAACGGCTGGCGGGGCAGCAACAAGGTCCTGGAACTGGCCGGCGTGGCCCGGACGTTCGACAACGGCCGCACGCTTTTCCGCGACCTCAACCTGACCCTCTGGCATGGCGAGCGCGTCGGCCTGGTGGGGCCAAATGGCGCGGGCAAGTCGGCCCTGTTCCGGCTGCTGCTCGACCCCGACAGCGCCTCGGCCGGCGAAGTCAAGGTCGGCCCCAGCATCCAGATCGGCTACTACGCCCAGGAGCAGGAGACGCTCGACCCGGCGCAGGACCTCATCACCTGCATTCGCGCCGCCGCGCCGCTGACGCGCGAGGCGGCCGTGGCCTTCCTGCTGCGCTTCCTGTTCAGCTATGACCAGACGACGCAGCCCGTCGGCAAGCTGAGCGGCGGCGAGCGCAGCCGGCTGCAACTGGCGCGGCTGGTTTTGCAGCGGCCAAACCTGCTGCTCCTCGACGAGCCAACCAACAACCTCGATATCCCGGCCATCGAGGTGCTGGAGGAGACGCTAGACGAGTTCGTCGGCACGGTGCTGGTCATCTCCCACGATCGCTATTTCCTCGACCGGGCAGTCGATCGCATCGTTGAACTGCGCGATGGGCGGCTGACGGAGTACGTCGGCGGCTATACCGACTATCTGGCCGAGCGCGGCTACGATGAATGATCCGCGCGCGGTCGGGCCAAGACGTGTATAATCCCGCCGATGAACAGAGCTATGGGCACTATGAACGCCGTTGACGCGCCGGAGATCGATGCCTTCCGCGACACCGCCGCGGCCATTCGCGCCGAACTGGCCAAGGCCATTGTTGGCCAGGAAGGGGTCGTGCGCCACGTGTTGGTGGGCCTGGTCAGCAACGGCCACACGCTGCTGGAGGGCGTACCGGGGCTGGGCAAGACGCTGCTCATCCGCTCATTGGGCCAGGCGCTCGATCTGCGCTTCAGCCGCATCCAGTTCACGCCCGACCTGATGCCGGCCGACATCACCGGTACGGAGATCATGGAAGAGCGCGACGGCGGCCGGCGTGGCTTCCGCTTCCAGCATGGGCCGATCTTCGCCAATCTGGTGCTGGCCGACGAGATCAACCGGGCCACGCCCAAGACGCAGTCAGCCCTACTGGAGGCCATGCAGGAGCGCCAGGTAACCGTGGCCAACACGACCTACCCGCTGCCGGCGCCCTTTTTCGTGCTGGCCACGCAGAACCCCATCGAGCAGGAGGGTGTCTACCCGCTGCCGGAAGCCCAACTCGACCGCTTCCTGTTCAAGATCAACGTACCCTTCCCATCGGCGGCCGAGGTCAGCGAGATTCTCAACCGCACTACGGGCGAGACGGAACCAGTCCTCTCCCCGGTGGCCAACGGCGAGACGCTGATGGGCATGCAGCGCGTCGCCCGGCAAGTGCCCGTGCCCCACGCTGTTGCCGACTATATCGCCCGGCTGATCGTGGCCACGCACCCTGGCCAGAGCGCCAGCCGGCTGGTGAACCAGGCGATCCGCTACGGAGCCAGCCCACGCGGCGGCCAGGCGCTGGTGCTGGGTGCCAAAGCGCTGGCGTTGTTCGACGGTCGCTACAACGTTAGCTACGACGACATCGCCGCTATCGCCCCGGCGGCGCTGCGCCACCGGCTGCTGCTCAACTTCGAGGGCCAGGCCGAAGGCATCAGCGCCGACGACGTGGTTGCCGACCTGTTGGCCGCCGTGCCGCGCGAGCCGAACGGCCGCGCCTAGCCAATGCGCCTCTTCGATGACGCCACCCTGCGCACGCTGGAGCGCCTGAGCCTGTGGGCCGACGAGGTGCGCGTCGGTGTCATGAAGGGCAACCGCCGCAGCCGCCGCCGTGGCGCGTCGATTGAGTTCGCCGATTACCGCGATTACACCCAGGGGGATGACCTGCGCCGGCTCGACTGGAACGTCTTCGCCCGGCTGGAGCGGCCGTTCATCAAGCTGACCGAAGAAGAAGAAGACCTGGCCGTCCATGTGCTGATCGACACCAGCGGCAGCATGGACTGGCCGGCCGGGGACGACAGTGAAAACAAGCTGCGCTACGGCCTGCGGCTGTCTGGCGCGCTGGGCTACATCGCCTTGTCCTCCGGCGATCTGGTGCAAGTGACGTTGTTCGACGGCCGCGGCCAGAGCGCCTGGGGGCCGTTCCGCGGGCGGCAGAACGGTTGGCCGCTGCTACAATTCCTGGAGGCCAGCCTGGCCGCCCGTGCCGGGGGCGATGCCGCTGCCCGCCAGACCGTCACCGGCCCTTTCCTGCGTGGCTATGCGCAACGCGCCCACCGCCCCGGCCTGCTCTTCCTGCTCAGCGACCTCTTCGCCCCGGCCGACTACCGCGACGGCCTGGTCGCCTTGCTGGCCCGCGGCTACGAGGTCGCCCTGCTCCACCTCCTCAGTCCCGACGAGGCCGCGCCCGAACTGGCCGGCGACCTGCGCCTGCTCGACGTGGAGACGGGCGACGCGGCCGAGGTTAGCCTCGACCCGCAGGCACTGGAGGAGTACGCCGCCCGGCTGGCGGCGTGGCAGGAGGAGTTGCGCCGCTTCTGTGGCCCGCGCGGCATCCACTACGCCAGTGTGACCACCGACCAGCCCTGGGACGCGCTCATCCGCGGGGCCTTACGCCGCGAGGGGGTCGTCCGTTAACATGGCTCTGCTGGCTCCCACGGCCCTGGTCCTGGCTCTGCTGGCCGTGCCCATCCTGCTGCTCTACATGCTGCGCCTGCGGCGGCGCGAGCAGCCGGTCAGCAGCACCTGGCTGTGGCGCGCGTTGGTGCGCGACCGCGCCGCCAACGCGCCCTGGCAGCGCCTGCGGCGCAATCTGTTGCTCTTCCTGCAACTGCTAATTCTGGCGGCGCTGGTGCTGGCGCTGGCGCGGCTGGCGCTGCGGCGGCCCGGCCTGGGCGGCAACCTCATCGTCCTGCTCGATGCCTCGGCGTCCATGGGGGCCAGCGACGGCAGCCCCACGCGCTTCGACGACGCCCGCGCGGCCGTCGACGGTCTCATCGGCAACCTGAGCGGCGACGACCGGCTGACGCTCATCCGCGTGGGCCAGACGGCCGAAGTGTTGGCCGCAGCCACGACCGATCGCATCCTGCTGCGGCGCGCGCTGGCCGTCGCCGCGCCGGAGAACGGGCCGGCCGACTGGCCGGCCGCCTTTGCCCTGGCCGCCGGCTCCACCCAGGGCCTCAGCAACCCGCGCATCGCCATTATCTCTGACGGCGGCCTGCCAGAGGGTCTGCCACCGCTGCCGGCCGAGGTGACCTTCCTGCCCGTGGGGCGCGCCGGAGAGAACCTGGCTATCACCGCCCAGGCCGCCCGCGCGACGGCCAGCGGCCCGCAACTGCTTGTCGCCGTCAGCAACAGCGGCACAACGGCCCGCTCGGCCCTGCTGAGCCTCTATCTCGACAACGTGCTCTACGACTCGCGGCGCGTGGAACTGGCCGCGGGGGCGCAATCGGCGCAGACATGGTCGCTGCCGGCCGGGGCCACGCTGGCCCGAACGCAACTGGAGCCGCGCGACGGCCTGCCCGACTACCTGGCCGTCGACAACAACGCCTGGACGCCGCTGGACGCCGGCAGCACTCGCCGCGTGATGCTGATTAGCGACGGCAACCTGTTCCTGGAGCGCATCTTCACCGTCTTGCCCGGCTACGAACTGTTTCGCATGTCATCAGCAGAAGCGACACAGGCGACCGCGGCCGAGGAGCCGTTCGACCTGACCATCTACGATGGCGTGCCCCTGCCGGACGGCCCCCTGCCCAGCAGCGCCCTTATCTTCAACCCGCAGCCGCCGTCCGGCGCCGGGGCGGACGGCTCGTCACCGCTGGTGACCGTCACCGGCACCTTTACCGAAACGGCGGCCGTGCGCATCGCCGATAGCCCGCTGTTGGAAAACGTCGATTGGGGCTCCTTTGCCATCGCCAACGCCCAGCAGGTCGAAGCGCCGACGCTGCCGGCGGTGGTCAGTGCCGCTGCGGGGCCGCTGCTGCTGGCCGGCGAGAGCAACGGACGGCGCGTCGTCGTCTTCACCTTTGACCTGCGCGCCTCTGACCTGCCCCTGCAGATTGCATTTCCGATCATTATGGCTAACATTACGGCGTGGCTGAATCCGGGACGCGTCATTGCCGCTGACAATTCCCAACCGGGCAGCACGGTGACCTTGTTGCCCGATGGGCGGGCCGTTCGCGCGACAGTAACCTTGCCTGATGGCTCCATATGGGCGCGTGACATTGCGAACGCTGCCCAGCCGGTGGTATTCGACCAGACACAGCAGCCGGGCGTCTATCGTCTGACCACTACCGACGCCGCCGGCGCAGCCACGCCGGCCGGTGCGTTTGCCGTCAACTTCTTCGACGCGGGCGAGTCGCATATCCAGCCCGCAGCCAGTCTGCAAGTTGGACAGGCACAGGTAACGGCCGCGACCGGTGGTTTCGAGGGGCTACGCGAGTTGTGGCCCTGGCTTCTGGCCGCTGCCCTGGCGGTGCTGCTTGTCGAGTGGTGGGTCGCCTACCGCCGGCCGCTCTTCAGAACGCGATGAACACGTCCGACGAATCCCTTCCCGCGCCGGCCGGGCCTTCCGGGTCGCGCTCACTTCTCAGCCGCTCGCCGGTGCTGGCCGCGTTGGCTGTGTTTCTGCTGCTGGCGGGACTGATTCTGGTCGTCTCCACCCTGCTGAGCCAGGATCGCCGCCCACTGTACCCCAACTTGCCGACCTTCACCCCGCTGAGCGAGACGCTGGCAAGCGAGCCGGCCGTGTTGACCTTCACCGAGTTGAACGCTGACCCCGACGCCTACCGCGACCGGCGCATCCAGGTGTCGGGCGACTTCGCCTCGATGACGCCACCAACCTGCGCGCCATTCGCCGGCCCGGTCATCCGCTGGACGCTGGTGGCCGAAGAGCTACAACTGAATGCCGTCGGCTTTGAGAACGTTCTGCGGCTGCTGGCGGAAGGCACGCCGATGACGGTCACCGGCACGTGGCGGCTATATCGCGGCCCGGCCGGCTGTGGCAAAGAGCCGCCCGACGCCAATGTCTGGTATCTGGCCGTCGATCAAATCCTGGAGCCGAACCCGCTGTTGGGCGGAGGCGGCGCGGCGCTGACCGTCATCGCTGGCTCGCCCTTGCCCACACTGCCGCCGCTGAATCTGGAAGCGCCAACAGAGGAGGCGACGCCGACGCTGGAAGCAACGCCGGCGGAGGCCACGCCCCAACCAACGGGGCTGCCGGAAGTCAGCCCGACAGCAGGCCAACCGGTGCCGATCACCCCTGTGGGCACGCCGACGCTGACCGAGACGCCCACCGCGACGACAACCGTTGACCCTCTGGCCACGCCAACCCTGACCGCCACGCCGACAACAACCGGCACGCCCGGGCCAAGCCCAACGCCTTCGGCCACGACCGAGGGCGGCGAGCTGACGCCGGGCATTCCCACGGCGACCCTCTCAGGCACTGGCTACCCCGATGACGGCACGCCCGCCTATCCTTAAGCAACAGCCATGAGCACGGCGTTCATCCCCGGCGTCCTGCCGCCAACCGGCCCAGCCGAACCGGCGTTGTGGTTCCTCTTTCGCGGGTCAAAGCTGCTGGTCGCCAACAACGACGAGCGGGCGACACTGCCCCTGTTGGCCGTGCCGGCCGACCTGGCCCTGGCGCCTGTTCGCTGGCAGTATCTGGGTCGTCTGGAGGAAGCGGGCCAGGCCACCCACTGCTTTTCGGCTGAATTGGACGAGGCGACCGCGCCGCCGCCGGGAATGGAGTTCGCCAACTTGCGCGCGCTTTACCCGCGGCTGCCAGAGACGCTCTTCCAGCTGGCCGGTCGGGCCGTGCAGATCGTCGATTGGGATCGCAACCACCAGTTCTGCAGCCGTTGCGGCACGCCCACCCGCGACCAAATTGGCGAGCGCTCCAAAATGTGCCCCGCCTGCGGCCTGGTCAGCTACCCGCGCCTTTCGCCAGCCATCATTGTTCGCGTCGAGCGAGACGACGCCGCGGGGCGGCGCATCCTGTTGGCGCGGGCGCAACGCTTCCCCACGGCCATGTTCAGCGTCCTGGCCGGTTTCGTCGAACCGGGCGAGACGTTGGAGGAATGTGTCCAGCGCGAAATCCACGAAGAGGTCGGCCTGCGGGTCAGCAACATACGCTACTTCGGCAGCCAGCCGTGGCCGTTTCCCAATTCACTCATGATCGCCTTTGTGGCCGACTATGACGCCGGCGAGATCGTCGTCGATCCGGTCGAGATTGCCGAGGCGGGCTGGTTCACCGCCGACGCGCTGCCGAACACACCTATGCCGCCCAGCATCGCCCACCGGCTGATCGCCTCCTGGCGCGATGGCGCGGCTGGCCCGGCCAGACAACGCCTATAAGTGTTTACCGTTTGGGGGGCATGGGCTACAATCAGGATCATCTGGCCCCCGGCCTTACCGGAGGCGGCCGTGATGTTCGCAAGGGACAGCATGCCGTTAAACGGGCGGCAGATGGGGCAATGACCGGCGGCCGTGCCGGTCACGGGCAGCCTGTGTAACTACAAACGCGGAGGCATTGTTGAGGAATTTACTGGTTACGGGTGGAGCGGGCTTCATCGGTTCCAACTTTGTCCATTATCTGCTGGCGCAGTATCCCGACTATCACGTCGTGGTTTACGACAAGCTAACCTACGCCGGCAACCTGGACAACCTGCTACCGGTTCAGGACAATCCCCGCTATGGCTTTGTCCGCGGCGACATCTGCCGGCGCGATGAGGTTGAAGCGGCCGTCCGGGCGCACGACATCGACACCATTGTCAATTTCGCCGCCGAAACCCACGTAGACCGTTCTATCATGGACCCCGACGCCTTCATCCAGACGAGCGTCTACGGCACGTACACGCTGCTGGAGGTCGCCCGGCGGTTGGGGCTGGAACGCTATCACCAGATTTCCACCGACGAGGTCTACGGGCACGTACCGGCCGGGCGGTCGAGCCGCGAGACCGACCCGGTGGAGCCGCGCAGCCCCTACGCGGCCAGCAAAGCCAGCGCCGACCTGCTCGTCAACGCCTACCACGTCACCTATGGCCTGCCCACCACCGTCACCCGCGGCTCCAACAACATTGGCCCCTACCAGTATCCGGAAAAGGCCGTGCCGCTGTTCGCCACCAATGCCATCGACGGCCTGCCGCTGCCCGTCTATGGCGACGGCCGGCAGATGCGCGAGTATCAATACGTCCGCGACCACTGCGAGGCCATCGACCTGGTTTTGCAGCGCGGCCAGATCGGCGAGACGTACAACATCGGCACCGGCGTCGAGGTCGAGAACCTGGCGATGATCGAAATCCTGCTCGACGTGCTGAACCGGCCGCGCAGCCTTATCCGCCACGTGACCGACCGGCCCGGCCACGACCGCCGCTATAGCCTCGACATCCGCAAGATCACCGCCCTGGGCTGGGAGCCGGCCCACACGCCGGCCGAAGCCATTGCCGAGACGGCCCTCTGGTATCGGGACAACGAATGGTGGTGGCGCAAAATTAAGAGCGGCGATTTTCAGCAGTACTACGAAGCGCAATATGGCGAGCGGCTACGCACAGCCGCGCCGCTTTCATAAAAGACGTCCAGTTAGCCACATAGGAGCGCAGACGATGTCCGAAACCAAGAAAGAAGATGCGATGACGACGTCATCGAGCTATGTCAATGGAACTGAAGGGGTATTGATCTACCGCGGCTACGATATCCGCGACCTGGGCCTGAATGTGACCTATGAAGAGGTCGTCTATCTGCTGTGGAACGACAAGCTGCCCAATGCCCATGAGCTGGAACTGTTCCGGGCGGCGTTACAGGCCAAGCGGGTCGTGCCGGAACCGGTGCTCCGAGTGATGCGCGAGTTTCCACGCGACGCCCAGCCGATGGCCGTCTTGCGCACGGCCGTTAGCGCGATGGGCCTGATCGACCGCGACGCCGATAACATCACCTCCAGCGGCGCGCGCGAGAAAGCGCTGCTGTTGACAGCGGTCGTTCCCAGCCTGGTCGCCGCCTGGGAGCGCCTGCGCAACGGGCGCGAGCCGATTCCGCCACGTCGCGGGCTGGGCCATGCCGCCAACTTCCTGTACATGCTCGACGGTGAGGAGCCAAACCCCGACGCCGTGGCCGCGTTCGATTCCTATCTTGTCTTGCTGGCCGACCACGGCTTCAATGCCTCGACCTTCTCCGCCCGCGTGACGACCAGCACCGGCTCCGACTTCTACTCGGCCATCACCAGCGCCATTGGCACGCTGAAAGGCCCGGCCCACGGCGGAGCCACCCAGCGGGCCATGGAGCAGTTCTTCAGCGCCGCCGACCGCGGCGACATCAGCGCCTGGTTCGAGGAGTCGCTGGACGCCGGCAAGCGCATCATGGGCATCGGCCATCGCATCTACAAGGTCGAAGACCCGCGGGCCAAAATCCTGAAGCCGCTGGCCGAAAAGCTGGCCAACAGCAGCGGCCAGGGCCAGTGGTACCAGGTCGCGGACACGATCCAGCAGTTGGCGCGCCAGAACGACTACTTCATCGAGCGCAATTTGTACGCCAACGTCGATTACTACTCGGCCGTCGTCCTCTACACCATCGGCCTGCCCGTTGACCAGTTCACTTGCATCTTCGCCGTCAGCCGCGTCGCCGGCTGGAGTTCGCAGGTGCTGGAGCAGCTGGCCGACAACCGCCTCATCCGCCCCAAGGAGAGCTATGTGGGCCAGCGGGACCAGAGCTTCGTCCCGCT
>DAOSMQ010000020.1:0-11900 GCA_035372725.1 Promineifilum sp. (SeqCode) | reverse complement strand
AGCTGAGATCATCCCCGGCGGATAGGCCCTGCTCGCGTGCCCAGTTGTGTGCCTGGCTGAATCTTCCGGCCATAATCCACAGCCGCGCCCTGATCGCCGCGACGGGACGGAAATTGGGCGAGAAATCACCTTCATACACGCGCTCGGCCTCGTCGAGCAAGTTGAGCGCGCCGTCGAACTCTCCTCGCGCCGCCAGTATTCGAGCCAGGGCCACGCGGGAACGATAGGGGTTCTTCGGTAGGCCATTCAGTTCGCCCAACTCCTTGCTTCTTCGAAGATATTGCGTGGCGGCATCCAATTCGTTGTATTCGCGGTAGATCTCGCTCATGCCCACGAGCATATCCGCCGCGCCGCGCAGGGGCGGACCACCGGGCTGTGTGGCCAGTTGCAGACCGCGCTCGTAATTGCTCAGCGCCTCGCGCAGGCGACCTTGCGTAATGCGGATATCCGACAGCGTGAGCGAGCCGCCGATCACGTCGGAGATAAAGCCTGCCTTCTGCAGATAGCCCATTCCACCGGCAAACATCTGATGTGCCGTCTCCAGGTCGCCCTCCGTCCAGGAAGCCAGCCCCATCAGCGCGGAAGCTGCGCCGCGAATGAAAGCGTCGTCTGCCCGCGCCAGTGCCATCACCCGCCGGGCATACTGCATCGTGCCGGCGACATCGCCTCGAATCAGGGCCATGCCGGCATGGTACATGGCGACCAGCCCGGGCAGGCGTTGAAAATCCTCTTCATCGGCGTACACCGGGCGCTCACCAACAACCTTACCCAGCCACCGCTCGGCGTCGCGCAAGCGGGCCGCAACGCCTTCGAGTTGACCGTTCTGTAGGAACACGCCGGCGGCATGAACGCTGAGCATGGGCCGGCGCCGGAACAGTTCGTCGGGCAAAGCTCGGAACCAACTGAGCAATGTGGCTTCCTGTCTGTGCTGGCGCATGACCGGCAACGCCCGCTCGATCAGCGCGGCCGCGCGCTCAAAATCCCGCGCCGCCAGCGCGTGCCGGATCGCCTCCGGCGCTGAGCCGTCCTGCTCATACCACTGACTCGCGCGCGTGTGCAGGACAGGCAGTTGATCGGGGTGCTCCGCGGCCAAATGGGCGCGCAGAACATCGGCAAACAGATGGTGATAGCGATACCAATGTCGCCGGTCATCCAGCGGAATGAGGAAGAAGTTGCCACGCTGGAGGGCTTCCAACCGGGCTGTACCTCCCGGCTGACCCGTGACCGCGTCGCTAAGCGGGCCATTGAGGCGGTCAAGGATGGAGGTTTGGAGCAGGAAGACGCGCAGCGCTTCCGGCTGTCTCCTTAAGACCTCCTCGACGAGATAATCGACAATGTAGCGATGGTCGCCGGCGAAGGCCTCAATGAATTCGCTGGCGTTCTGGCGGCCCTTCATCGAAAGCGCGGCCAGCTGTAGGCCGGCAATCCAGCCCTCCGTGCGGCTTTCCAGCGCGGCGACCTCCTCGGCCGAGAGCGCAAGGCCCATCACCTGGTTGAGGAATTCGGCCGCCTCTGATGGCGTGAAGCGCAAGTCCGCGGCGCGTAATTCGGTTAATTGGTCGCGCATCCGCAGACGGGCCAACGGCAGATTAGGGTCCTCCCGCGTGGTAATGGCCAGGTGCATTTGAGGTGGCCAGTGTTCCAGCAGAAAGCCTAACGCCCTGTCAACAGCCGGGTTGTCCACCAGATGATAGTCGTCCAGGATGAGGATGAAGTTGTTCGGGACGGCGGCGATGTCGTTGACCAGACTCGTCAAAATCGCTTCGACGGGCAATGGTTGCCCGGTCTCGAGCACGGGCAGCGCCATCGCGCCCATATGCCCCGCGATCGTTTGCAGCGCGGCGATGAGATACGTCAGAAAGCGAACGATGTCGCTCTCCGCTTCGTCCAGCGATAGCCAGGCGACCGGCCGCCCGCAGACGGCGACCCATTCGCTGACCAGTGTCGTCTTGCCAAAGCCGGCCGGGGCCGAGATGAGGGTCAGTTTGCGGTGCAGATGCCTGTTCAGCTGGTCGATCAGGCGCGGGCGTTGGACAATTCCAGGCCGGGAGGGGGGAAGATAAAGTTTCGTGGCGATCATTGGCGTCGGCACGAACGCATTATAGGAGACACATGCGCCGATGAAAAGGGGGCTAGATGGGTGTGGCCGGATACAGCCGCGCGCGCTAAACTCCCCGGCGATGCGAAAGCCACCTCCCACGGCAAAGGTTGCTGATGAACGTCGAATTTAGCGGCCCAATCTGGTTCTGGCGCGGCCCGGCCCCGTTCTACTTTGTCACCGTTCCGGCCGATGAGAGCGACGCGCTACACGTCATCGCCAACGTCGTCACTTATGGTTGGGGGATGATCCCGGTCACTGTCCACATCGGCCAGACCGTCTTCAAGACCGCGCTATGGCCCAAAGATGGCGCCTACATCGTGCCCCTCAAGGCCAGCGTCCGCAAGGCCGAGCGGCTTGCGGAAGGGGATGTCGTCACCATCCGGTTGGAGGCCGGTTAGCGGCCCTGCTGCCCCGGCCCGCGTTGGCCGTCTACGGGCTTTGCGCTACTCTTCCGGCCATGAACGCCTCCACCCCCAAACAACCGCTAGACATCGACGAGGCCATGCGCCGGATCGAGGTCGCCGTGGCCCCCTACGCCAAGGCGGCCATGTTTGAACTGGCCGAGTTGGGCTACGCCACGCCGTTTGAGCAACTCGTCGGTTGCATCATCTCAATCCGCACCCGCGACGAGCAGTCGCTGCCGCTCTCCCGCCGCCTGCTGGACGTGGCCCGCACGCCGGCGGCAATGGCCCAACTGACCCCGGACGAGATCGACCGCCTCATCTCCCCCAGCACCTTCCACGAGCGCAAAGCCCAGCAGATTTGCGCCATCGCCCAGCGCATCGTCGCTGAGTACGGCGGCGAGCTACCTTGCGACGAAACGGTGTTGCTGTCGTTTGCCGGCGTGGGGGTCAAGTGCGCCCATCTGACGCTGGCCGTGGGCTGCGGGCAGCCGTGGATCAGTGTCGATATCCACGTCCATCGGGTCACCAATCGTTGGGGCTACGTGGCCGCGCCGGCGCCGGAACAGACGATGGTCGCTCTGGAACAGGTGTTGCCGAAGGAGTACTGGATCGACATCAACCGGCTGCTGGTACCATTTGGCAAGCACATCTGCACCGGCGAATTGCCCCGCTGTTCCACCTGTCCGGTGCTGGCCATGTGCCAACAGGTGGGGGTGGATCGCCACCGGTGAGGCATGACGCGGCTCCACGCCCGGCAGCGACACGGCCACAGCGGGCCGCTAGCGCTGCAACGCCTCTACCGCCCGCATCAGATGCAGCACTCGCTCCCCCAGTAGATGGACGACCAGGCGATGGAAGGCGCTGGCCGCGGCCGGGTCGTCACGCTCGATGCGGGCCAACTCCGTCTGCGTCAGCGAGTAGACCACCGTAGGCTGCTCGGCGACCACGGCGGCGCTGCGCTGCGTGCCCAGATAGAAGCCTAACTCCCCCACTGTTCGCCCGCCGCGCATCGTCTCCAACCGTACCGGCACCAGACCCTCCCGCTCCAACTGCGCCGTCACCTGGCCGGACTCGATGAAGTAGATCAGGTCGGGCGCGTCTCCCTGGTGGATGAGATACGCGCCGGCGGGAATCTCGCGCCGCGCCAAATAGCCGATCAGCCGCGTCGTCGCCTCGCCGGGCACGATGGCCTGCCAATAGTCGTCCAGCGTCCCCTGGCCGGCCATTTCCGCCGCCAGACAGACCTGGTCCTCGATCCACTCGGCCGCCCGGTCAAGATCGGGCGCAAAGCGTAACACGCCGGCCTCTTCGTTTAGGCCGCCCGTCGCGAACTGCTCGCGCAGCGCCGGCGACAGCCCGGCCACCACCAGCACAAACCCGCCGTCGCGGGCCAACTGCCGCATCTTGTCGAAGCTCAGCAGCGCCGTCGAGTCGAGGCCGATCACCTGGCGAAAGTCGAGGACGACGTACTGCGTATCGACCCGCCGCGCCCGCGCGCGCGCCTGTTGCAGCAGGCTGTAGGCTGTGCCAAAGAAAATGAAGCCCTGTAGCTGCAAGTAGTAAGCCTGCGTGCCGGTGGCCAACAGCAGCGCGCGCGCGCCGGGGCTGCGCGTGACGCGGCTCCTGAAGCTGGTGCCGTCCAGCTCATGCTTGACCACGCTGGCACGGCTATAGCTGACGACGAACATCACCACCGCGGCAACGACGCCGACAACGACGCCCGGCAGAAAGCCGACCGCGGCGATGGTAACCAGGATGATCAGGACAATGGCGTAATCAATCGGCGGCAGACGCTTACGCGCGGCGACAGCCCACTCCCACAGAAACGACAGGCCCAGATAGACGAGCAGCCCGCCGAAGATGAGTTTGGGGAAGGCCCCCAGCGCCGCGCCGCCGAATAGTAACGTCAGGCCGGTGACGACGGCGGCCGTCAGCCCACTCAGGCGGCTGGCCGTGCCCAACCGGCTGTTCAACACAGTGACACTGATGGAATGGTAGGTGGGGAAACCCGTGCCCAGAACGTTGGCCAGGTTCGCCCAGCCAGCGGCGCGCATCTCCTGATTCAAGTCCAGATCCTGGCGCAGGGTCAACTCCAGGCCGGTGACATTGAGCAGCAGGGCGATGGCGCTGATGGCCACGCCGGCCAGCAGGTTGGGCAATTGGGGCCAGACGACGGCCCACTGTACACGGCCCAGCTCGGCCGCGCTGATGGGCTGCCACAATCTGTCCCCCGGAAACGGCCCCAGTAGCCAGCCGCCGGCGCTAAGCGTCGTCAGCGTCGCGCCGCGCAGGAAGGCGACCAGATAGAACAGCACGAAGGCGCCGGCGATCATTCCCGGTAGGAACAGCGTGTGGCGGACGCGCTGGCCCAGAAAGTAGATCAGGCCGCCGAGGACGACGCCCGGCAACCAGTGGCCGAGCGCACCCGGCGCGAGCAGGTCGCCCAGGGTTGATGGCGAAACGGCGCCGCCGAACATCATATGGATGCCGCCGCTGACGAGCAGCCAGCCTGTGCCTGCCAGGAACCCGCCGGCGACCGGATAGGGCAGGAAGCGCACCAGCGCGGTCAGGCGGAAGCCGCCCAGCAACAAGAAGGTTGCCCCCACCATGAAGGTCGTCAAGGCGATCAGGACGGCCGCCGTGGCGAACTCCACGTCTGGTGCCGCCAGCATGCCCGCCGCCGCAGCCACGGCCACGGCCACGACCGCCCCCGGCACGTCCTGATTGGAGCAGATGAGCACCGGGATGGCGCTGAGCAGGCCGGCGACGGTGATGCCGACGGTGGCCGAAAAGAGGCTCATGCCCACGCCCCGCGACAGATGAGGCAGCAACTCGCCATTGAAGATCAGCGTGGCGTAGGAGGTGGCCAGGGCGACTTCCAGCGCGCCGATGAGCAGGCCGGCCAGCAGCGTGGACAGCAGGCGCGCTGTCAGGGTCGTCGGTGTGGCCTTATCTGTGTCGGTCGCCATACTACTCGCTCCGGCGCAGGCTACAAAGTGAGCACAGGCCACGGTCGAATCGGCCCTTGCGGTGGTGGTATGTGGGGGGCGATTATGGCCAAAAGCCACTGGGACGCAAATCACAATGGCCGGGCGACGAAGTAGCCGCGCACAGACTCGCCGCGCGGGTAGGTTGTCGCCGGGCACAGGCCGAAGCCTAACGCCCGCCACATGGGAATGGCCTCCATCTTGTCCGCGGAACTCCACGCGCGCAACTGGTAGGCCCCAGCCGCGCCAGCGCGCGCCGCGGCCAACGCCACCAACTGCCGGGCGACGCCACGCCGCCGCCACGCCGGCCGCACCTCGATGATGTCGATGAAGCCCTCGACCGTATCCGGCAACGGCGGCGGCAGCGCCCGCCAGACCACCGCCAGCAGCCCCACCGGCTCATCCGCGTCGAGCGCGACCAGCGTGAAGCCATTGCCCAGGTGCATGTGGGCCGCAGCCACCGGCCCCAGCGCGCGCCCAATACGCTCCCGCATGGCCTCGTCAGCGTCTACGAACGTCAGCGCGCTCACGCCCCCTCGGTCAGGTGGCCCGGCAGTTGCCCGGAGACGGCCGACAGCGCCCGCTGCCAGGCGTCGCGCTCCGCGCCGAACTTCTCGTGCTGGAAGCGATAGTCGCTTTTGCGCAGGAACTCCTCTAACTCGCCGTCCAGCCGCTGCCAGTGGGCGCGCTGGGCGGCCACGAGCGTCATAAGCGCCGGGCCAGACTGGCCGCGAGCCACCACCGCGCGGAAATGGAGCAGGCATAGGCCGTCGGAGGCGGCGTAGGCCCCGGCCAGGGGGCTGCCCGGCGTGGCCTGTTTGAGCAGCGTGTCGATGTAGTGCTCAGTAAAGGTCGCCTCATGGGCGCAGACGGGGCAGGGCGCACGCGGGGCCAGCGCGTCGGCCAGGCGCGCCGCGGCCGGGTCTGGCCCGCCGACGCCCCCGGCCCGCAGCAGCGCCCGCAGACGGCCCGGCGGCCCGACCTCCGTGCCGCTGCCATCCAACTCGCGCAGCAGCACCTTAATCACCCCCTGCATCATCGTCGCCGTGCCCAGCGCCCCACCGGTGCGCACCAGCAGCGCCGCGTGGCGGCGGCAGAAGCCGCGGGCGGCGTTCAGTTCCTCGCGCACGCCGACGTCGTTGACCGACTCAAACAGGATGGCGTCCACCAGACGGCCGGCCGTCGCGTCCAGTAGCCGGCAGAAAGCGCAGCCCGGCTGCGACAGCGCGGCCAGCATCTCGGCCAGATAGGGGATTCGCGTCGTCTCGGCCATACCAATTCCTCCAGCGCGGGCGAATTCTCTGCCCAGGATGATAGCATGGTGTAGAATTCCTGCTTGGGTCATTGCTCAATCGCAACGCAACGAGGGTCCTCCCATGGTCGAACAGTCAAAGCCCTTCATCTACTTGCTCGTCGGTCTGGCCAGCATCTTCATCATCATCAGCGGCATCCAGAACCTTGCCTTCATCCTGAACCCGATCCTGCTGTCGCTGGTCATCACCATCGCCCTCATCCCCGTGCCCGGCTGGTTTGCCCGGCGCGGCGTGCCCGGCTGGCTGTCGCTGGTGCTAACCTTTGTCATTGTCCTGGGGTTCATCGGGCTGGTGTTGCTGCTGGTCTTCTTCGGGCTGGCCCGGCTGACCGACGCACTACCCAGTTTGCAGGCCGGTGTCGCCACGAATGGCCAGGAACTCATCGACATGCCCAGCACCGTCTTCGGCTATCGCCTGGAGGAGATTCGTGAGGCGGCAACCGCTTTCCTGACCAGTGAACGGCTGACCGGACTGGCCACGCGTTCCCTGGGCATCCTCTTCACCACCGTCTCGCAGGCGTTCCTGGTCATGCTCATTTTCGCCTTCATGCTCAGCGCGGCGCTGTCGCTGCCCAGCAGCGCGCGCCTGGGGTTGACCGCCGAAAGTCCGTTGGTGCAGCAGGCCGCCGCGCTGACGGCTGACGTGCGCCGTTACGTTACCCTGACAACCGGTCTTAACCTGGCTGCCGCCGTGGGCAACACGATTCTGCTATTGCTCCTCGGCGTCGGCCCAGCGGTTCTCTGGGGTCTACTCTCCTGGTTTATGGGCTACATTCCGGCCGTGGGCTTCTGGGTGGCCATGCTGCCGCCGCTGGCGCTGGCCTTCGTCGAGCACGGTTTCACCGGCGCGCTCGTCGTCTTCATCGGCTACACGCTCATCAACGGCACGGTCGAGAACCTCATCAAGCCGCGGCGCATGGGCCGGGGGCTGAAGATCTCGCCCGTCGTCGTCGTCATCTCGCTGTTCATCTGGGGCTGGCTGCTGGGGATCGTCGGGGCCATTCTCTCGACGCCGCTGACGCTGCTCATCCTCAGCGTGCTGGAACTGTTCGAGGGCACGCGCTGGATCGCCCTGCTGCTACGCACGACGGGCACGGGCGAAGAGCGCGCTGTCCAGGAACACGAAGAGGCGCTCGGCCGCGTGCGGGGCCTGTGGGACCGCGGCGTGGCTGCCGTGCGCAGCGCTACCCGCCTGTAAGCCCCGGCGAACGACGCCGCTACTCCGTCAGGTCGCGCGTCTGCTCCACCAGGCTTTCCAGCCGTTGCAGCAAGCTGCCCAACTCCGGCGCCGGCTCGCCGCCTAATTCCTGCTGGCCGTTGTAGGTTGCGTAGGCCACGTCCAGCCGCTTCTCCAGCGCCGCCAGCGCCAGGGTGTCGTCTTGCGGCCGCTGCAAAATGCGCATGGTATGGCCGGCAAAGATCTGCAGGGCCACGGCCAACGGTGGGGCAATGACAAAGCCGATCAGGCCATAAGCCTCGACCATCATCAGCAGCAGGATGACGATCAGCAGACCGCTGAAGCGGTTGCGCTGGAAGAAGCGCGGCTCGACGACGAACTCTAAAAAGGCCAGCACGCCAGCCGTCAGCACCAAAGCGAACAGCGCCGTCTGCACGTGGCCGTTCGTGGCCATCCCGGCCAAAAAGGCCACCACCGCGGCAAAGACAAAGCCGGCCATCGGAACGAGCCAGAACAGCCCCGCCAACAGCGCCGCCAGCAGCGGGTAATCTAGCCCCAGCAGCCGGAACCCCACCGCCAGCAGCACCACCGCCAATAGTGCCTGCACCAGCTCGCTGCGCAGATAGTTGCCGATGCTGGCCTCGGCGGTTTGCCAGATGCTGCGCGCCGGCACGCGCTTGCCCGGCGGCAACAGCGACAGCCACAGCCGTTCAAAGTGCTCCCGGTCGGTGCTCCAATAGAGACTTAGCACGATGACGATCAGCAACGACGCGCCCACGGTGACGACGTTTTGCCCCACGCCAAAGATCAGCCGCAGGATCGACAGCCCCGACGGCCCGGCCATCACTTCCGGCAGTTGATCCGGCGGGGGAATGCGCTGGACAATGGCCTGCTGAATGCCGCTGCCGCCCGACCAACTGCGATAGGTGAAGTCATAGAGAATAACGAGGTAGTTGCTCAGCTTCTGAAGCTCGTCCAGAAGGTGACCGCCAAGCAGATAGATGGACAGGCCCACGACGGCAAACAAGCCCAGATACACCAGCAACCACGACAGCGAAACCGGCAACCCACGCGACTTTAGAAATTCGGCGCTCGGCCGCAGCACCGCGGCCAACATCAGCGATAACAGCAGCAGGAGCAACACACTTCGAAATTGCCACAGCAGGATCAGCATCGCTACCGTCACGGCAATGATCAAAACGTAGTACGCCAGGCGTTTCATGATGCCTCCGCGCCGTTGCGAGACTGGCTCAGCAGCTTGTCCAGATCGAGGGCGATCGTCTCGATCACATCTTCCAGGTGCGTCCCCTCCTCGTCGGGCGGCGCGTTCTCCCGCTGGCGCAGCACCTTGCGGACATCCTCCACAAGCTCCATTGTCTGATAGCGCAGCAGGCCAATGCGGTCGCGCTCGCCGGTTGGCTCGGTCTGGGGCGTGTTGCTCAGCATGAAGCGCTCCAGGAGCATTTGGATGATGGCCGTCAGCGGCAGGGCGATGAGCGCGCCCAGGATGCCAAACAGCGTGCCGAAGGCGGTCATGGCCACCAGCGTCACCAGCGGGCGCATGCCCAGCGTCCGCTTCATCACCCGCGGGCCAAAGAAGTTGGCCTCTAGCTGGTGGATGATCAGCGACGTAAGAAGGACCCAGAGGGCCTTTGACGGCGCGATCGATAGGGCAATGATGATCGACGGGATCGCGCCAATGAGCGGGCCGACCACGGGGATGAATTCCATCACGGCGATGACCAGAGCCAGGGCCAGGGCATAGGGGATGCCGATGATGAGGTAGGCAATCAGCGACAACGTGCCGATGATGCCGCTGACCAGCACCTGCCCGGAGACGTAACCGCCGACGCGCCCTTCGATCTCGGTGATGAGGTCACGAATGGGTTCGCGCCGGTTGAGCGGCAGCAGGGCGATGCCCACGCGCTTGATGCGGTCGGACTCGACAGTCCAGAAGAAGGCCACAAAGAAGATCGCCGCAGTCTTATAGATGACTCTGGCCACGGTTCCGAGGGTCAGCCACACTTGCGCGAATGGTGACTCGACTACCTCCACGCCCTGACCCTCCACTGGCGCGGCCGGGACATTGGCCGGCAGGCCCATCTGGGGCGGGATGACCTCGGCCAGCCGCCGAATCAGCAGATTAGACGACTGGCCCAGCCGCTGGACAAAGCCGGCGTAGACGTCACCGAGTTGCGCGCCGATATTGGCCGCCTGGTCGGCGATCAGAGGCACGCCGAAGCGCAGGAACAGGCCCACGATCAGCGCCAGCACGCCAAACAGCAGCAGCACCGCCGCGCCGGCCGGCAAACCCCGCCGCTGCAGCCAGTTGACAACCGGCTGCAGGGCAGTGCTGATGATGATGCCGGCAATGAGGATCAGGATCACCTGATTGAAGCGAAAGACGAGCCAGATCGACAGGGCAACCAGGCCGACGACCAGGGTGGCCGTCACCAGTTGCCTGACCGACAGTTCGGGTAACTCCAGAGCGGGGCGATGGTCCAGCATAGGTCATACTCCGGCAAACACGTCTGCCCAACTACTGGCGAGCCATCAGACGGCTGAGACGCCACCAGTCGAGCACGAAGAAGACCAGGGCGAATAGGAACAACGCGCCCAACATGATCATACCCGGCATTTGCCCCCGTAGCATCACTGATTGCAACAGATTAATGCCATAGGTCACCGGCAGCGCCCAGGAAACGGCACGCACCGGTTCCCACAGCCGGTAGAGGGCCAGGAAGAAGCCACTGAAGAAGATGCTGGCCAGCAGGAGTAACATCGCGTACTGAATGGCCTGGCTGTCCGTGTGGGCCAATAGCGACAGGAAGAAACCCAGGCTCAGCGACGCACACAATAGCGCCAGGACGACCAGCGCATAGTATCCCCAATTTCCCAGCATAGGCACGCCCAGGCCAAAGACTACCAAGGCCGTCAGGACTGCCCCGATGACCGCTGTGAGAATAAGATAACCAATGAACTTGCCGATCAGCGTCTGGAAGGCCGACACGGGCGAGGCGCGGAACAGTTCCAACGGGCCGTCCTGGCGCTCGCGGACGATGGACAGGCCGGCCAGCGTCACGGCGATGTGCTGCAACAGCAGGGCGATGACCGCCGGCACGAAGAAGTCTGTCGGCCCCAGGCTGACGTCGGTGATGCTGAGCGTCTCGCTGCGGAAGGGGGACACCAGCACCTGCGAGTCGATGCCCTGGTAGCGGCTCAGCACGCCATCGACCTCGGCCAGGTCAGCTTCGATGGCCGCGGCCGAGGCCGCGCGCTCGGCGACAGGAGTGGTGGTATCTGCGCTCAATGCCGCCGAGGCGGCCTGAATCGCCAGCAGTTGCGCCTGCAACGTCTCGGCCCCCAACGTGTTCTCCACGCCCCCCAGCAGGGCCAGCCCGGAGCCGGCGGCCACGGCCAGCAAGCCCAGTTGGCTATCCAGGTCTCCGGCGGCGATGCCCGCGGCGGCCTCGTCGCCCGCCTCCAGGGCCACGCGGGCGGCGGCGGCCGTCTCGCGCGCCGCGGTGACGCGCTCTTGCAGCGCCGCGGCCTCGACCTTGCCCTGGTCAGCGGCTGTCAGCAGCACCTGGCGATTGATCTCCTCGATGTAGTTGCGCCCCAGAATCTCGATGTAAGTCTGCTCGTAGGGGTCGATCTCATAGTGATACATCTGGAACGTGGCCTGCTCGTTGTTGTTGAGTTGCGCCGCCGGATCGGGCGGGACGACAACGACGAGATCGACCTGCTGCTGGCGCAGTTCTCGGTCGGCTTCGGCCGCGTCGGGGATGATGCCGCGCGGGTCAATCTGCCGGCCCAGGCGCGTGGAGTAGTCTTCGACGAACGGCCGCATCGGGCTATCGTCGGGCACGACGAACAGCGTCCGCAGCGTCCGCGCCTCATCGCGGTAGCCAACGCCAAA
>DAOSMQ010000019.1:0-12045 GCA_035372725.1 Promineifilum sp. (SeqCode) | reverse complement strand
ACGGACGGCCGACCGCTGACCGCCGACGACGGACGGCCGACCGCTGACCGCCGACGACGGACGGCCGACCGCTGACCGCCGACTGCCGCTGAATACTGACCTACTGTTTACTGTTTACTGTTTACTGCTTACTACTTACTGCTTACTGCCCACTACCTACCCGGTGCCACCCCCTCATCCACCACCTCCCCATCCTGGCAGAGAATGTAGCGGCTGTCGCCGTCGGTGTGGTAGGTGAAGGTCTCGTCGCCGGCCCGCAGGGTGATGCGGCTGCCGGCGATGGCCACCTGGGCATAGTCCACGCCCGGCTGGGGGCAGCCCAGGCTCGCATCCGGCCAGGTGATCGCCTCGATAGACTCGACCGCGACCGACTCGGCCGACACGCCGAGCCGGTCGATCATATCCAGCACGGCCGTCACCACCATGACGCGCTCGCGCCCGGCCGGCGAATCGGCCGCGGGGCGGCCGGGCGCGGGGGCTTCGCGGCGCGGGGCGCTGGGGGTCGTCGGCGTCAGATCGCCCAACGCCACCTCGCCCGGCGAGACCGGCTCCGCCGAAGATGGGCGCGTGGTCGCCGGGGGCGCGGCCAGCGTCTCATCGCTCGCCGTGTTGCCGGCGGCATCGCCGGCCGGCGCGGCCTCGGCCGCGTTCACTTCGGGATCGGTTTCCGCCGGCAGGGGCACGGGGTTCAGGGCCGGGGCGTCAATCGTCGGCTCAACGACGACAGCCGGCTCCTGGCCCCCAGCCGGCGCGCAGGCGACGGGCAACAGCGCCGCGGCCAGCAGACACAGCATCACAAACCACTTTCGCATCGACAATCCTCCACGCGGCCGGCGATCAGGCGCCACCGCTATTCAATGGACGCTGGACGGGGCGCGGATGTTCCCCTGGGGCCGGAGGCGGCCGTCTGTTGGCGGGCAAACGCGCCATACCAGTGGCCGCTGTCCTTGATGGTGCGCTGCTGGGTGGCGAAATCGACGTAGACCAGACCGAAGCGCTTGTCGTAGCCGTAAGTCCACTCGAAGTTGTCGATCAGCGACCAGACGAAGTAGCCGCGCACGTCCGCGCCGGCCCGCAGCGCCGCGGCGACGATGTCGAGGTGCTGCGCCAGGTAGCGGCGGCGGGCCTCGTCGGGCACGCGGCCGTTCACCGGCGGCGGGTCGTCGTAGGCCGCGCCGTTCTCGGTGACGAAGACCGGCGGGTTGCCGTACTCCTGCTTCAGACGGAATAGCAGCTCGAACAGCCCCGCCGGGTAGACCTCCCAGCCCATGGCGCTCTGCTCGGCCGCGCCGCGGGGATGAAGCGTGGCCGCGTGGCCGGCCAGGGGCAGCCCGTCGGGCCAGAGTTGCAGATAGGGCACGAGCCGGCGGAAGCGCACGCGGACGCGGCTGTAGTAGTTGACGCCCACGAAGTCCAACGAGCCGCGGATCGCCTCCATATCGCCGGGCTGGACGGGCGGGTGGAAGCGGCGCAGGCGCGTCCACAGCTCCTGCGGGTAATAGCCGCGGCAGAGCGGGTCGAGGAAGAGGCGATTGACCCCGGCGTCGGCCAGCCGGGCGGCGGCGCGGTCGGCGTCGCTGCCGGTCAGGGGATAGACGGGCGACAGGTTGAGGCTCAGGCCGACGCGGGCGGCGTCGCCGCGGGCGCGCAGGCGGGGCGCGGCCAACGCGTGGGCCAACAACTGGTGGTGGACGACGCGCAGGAAGGCCCACGGGTTGTGCCGCCCTGGCGCGTGCAGCCCGCGCAGATGCCCCAGCGTGGCGAAGACCCACGGCTCGTTGAGGGTGATCCAGTGGCGCACCCGGTCGCCCAGCCGCGCGGCGACCACCTCGGCGTAGTCGGCGAAAAGGGCGGCGCAGTCGCGCGCGGCGAAGCCGCCGATAGTTCGTTGCAGCGCGTCGGGCAAGTCCCAGTGGAACAGGGTCACGAACGGCGTGACGTCCGCGGCCAGCAGGGCGTCCACCAGCCGGTCGTAGTAGTCCAGCCCGCGCGTGTTCACCGCCCCGCGCCCCTCCGGCAGCACGCGCGGCCAGGCGACGGAGAAGCGGTAGGCGTTCAGCCCCAGTTGGCGCAGGATGGCGACGTCGGGCTGGAAGTCGCGGTAGGTATCGGCGGCCACGTTGCCGGTGTGGCCGCGGTAGACACGGCCGGGGCGGCGGGTGAAACGATCCCAGATGGACAGGCCCTTGCCCTCGGCCGCCGGGCTGCCCTCGATCTGGTAGGCCGAGGTGGCCGCGCCGAAGCGGAAGCCGCGCGGGAAGGCGGGCGCGCTCATTCCAGCGGCCGGTCGTCCGGCGACCAGTCGCCCAGCGACAGCGCGTCACCGAACGATTGCAGCAGCGCCTTCAGCTTGGCGCGGGAGATGGGGAAGCGGCGGCTGGGGTCGGGCAGGCGATGGCGGCACGCCTCCCAGATGAGGTCGGCGGCGGCATAGGCCGCGTCTGGCCGGCCCAGCCGCCGGGCGTTGGCGGCCCGCTCGCGGTAGAGGCGTCGGCCGTCGGCCAGCCAGTCGGCCAGCGCCTCCAGCAGCAGCAGCGGCTCCGGCGTCAGTGCGCCGGCGCCCTCGCGCGTCACCAGGGCGGCGTTGCCCGTCTCCTGGCCGGGGATGACCTGCATGAGCAGCAGCGGCAGCCCACAGGCCAGCGACTCGGTGACGATCAGCCCGCCGGCCTTGCTGATGACGCAATCGGCGGCGTGGAGGAGGCTGGGCATGTCGCTGACGTAGTTATAGATCGTCGCCGGGATGTGCCACTCGGCCGCCCGCAGCCGCGCGTATAGCTCGTCGTTGCCCCCGGCCACGGCGACCAGGTGGATGTCGAAGCCGGAATGGTTGAGCACGTGGAGGAACTGATCCAGCCCCTCGACGCGCTTGCTGCCCACGGCCAGGACGGTGAACTTGCCGGCCGGCCAGCCCAACGCCGCCCGCGCCTCGGCCTTGGGCGGCGCGTCGGCCAGCGCCGGGTTGACCGGCAGCCCGGTCACGTGCACCGTCTCCGGGTCGAGGCCGCGCTCCAGGGCCAGGTCGGCGGCGAAGGGCGTGGGCACCAGGCAGAGATCGGCCGAGGGCGTGAACCACATCTTTTGCAGCGACACGAGGTCGGTGACGATGGTGGCCATGGGCACGCGCGCGCCGCTGAGGCGGCGGTAGGCGGCCACGGGGTACTGGTAGGTCGGGAAGGTGACCACGACGGCGTCGGGCTGGTGCTGCTTGATCAGCCGGGCGATGAGGTCATACATCAGCAGCACGTAGGTCATTTCGGTGACGCTCGTGGTCATGGCCAGGTCGGACATCTTGTAGCCGAGCTTGTAGAAGCCGGGCCACTGCGTCGCCAGCTTGTCGTAGTCGCTCTCGGCGCTGCGCATCAGCGGCGGCGCGCCCGGCTCGTCGAGCGGGTTGACGATGGTCGCGGCGACGGCGTCGCCATAGCGCCGGGCGAGGGCCGCGGCCAGGGCGTTGGCCGTGCTACGGTGGCCGAAGCCGGCGTCGGCGGTCAGGATGAGGACGCGCTTGGGGGTCATGGGCGGTCGGGTGGGCGGCCCTAGAGCGGCTTGGTCAGGTAATAACGCGTGTGGCCGGAGCCGGCGGGAAAGTCCTCCAGCTGGCCATAGAGCCGGTAGCCGCGAGCCTCGTAGAACGGCCGCGCCTGGAAGCTGAGCGTGTCCAGCTGGACGTGACGGCAGCCGCGGGCGCGGGCCTCGTCCTCGGCCGCCCGCAGGACGCGGTCGCCATAGCCCTGGCCGCGGTAGCGCGCATCGATCCACAGGATGTGGACGGCCAGCCAGCCCCAGAAGGTATCGCCCAGCAGCCCGCCGACGATGGCTCCGCCGGCGTCGCGCAAGAAGACGTACAGCCGCCGCCAGTCCTCGGCCACGAACTGCGCGTTGTGGGCGCGCAGGCCGGCGTGGACGAAATCGGCGTCGGCCGGGTCGGCCGTGTCTACGACCTCCAGCGTCGGTTCGGGCAGGGGGTTATCGGTCGTCATGCATCCTCCTTGAGATGTTGCTGGGAAGCGACGCGCTGGTAAGCGCCCGCTGGTAAGCGGCCATGTCCCGCTCCCACAGGAAGCCGAGGTCGTCGTAAAGCGTCCGGGCCGGCGTGTTGGCGGCGGCGACGCTGAGATTGACCTGGCGCAAGCCGGGCGCGCCGCGCATGCGCGCCAGCCCGGCCAGCATGAGCCGCCGGCCCAGGCCCGCGCGGCGGCGCGTCTCGTCCACGCCGACGAGATCGACAGTGGCCTCGCCCGTCTCCGCCTCGACGCGGCCGAAGAAGTAGCCGTGGAGCGTGTCGCCCTCGGCCGCGGCCAGCAGGATGGCCCCGCGCTCGGCCCATTCGCGCAGGATATAGCCGAGGGTGTAGTTGGACGACGGGAAGAGGCGGTTGTGCAGGGCGTCGAGCTGGTCGTTGTAGCGGGCGTCCCACGGTTGGGCCTCGGCCGCGGGCAGGGCGTCCAGCCGGCCGGCGGGCAGGAAGTAGATGGCCCACTCGCCGGCGGGCGCGAAGCCGTGGCGGCCGGCGAAGGCCGCGGCGCGGACATTGCGGCTATCGACGAACATCTGATGCTCGCGGACGGCTGCCGGCAGCCGGGCGGCGACGGCAGCATAGAGGGCGTCGGCCGTCGTTGCCCACGGCTCGGCGGCTCGCTCAGCGGCCCCCTGAGCGGCCACCAGCGGCCCGAAGAGCCACGCGCGACCGATCTCCGCGTCAACGTCGGCCCCGAACGCGCCAACAATGCGCCCGCCCTCGACGGCGATGCTGGTGGCCCGGTCGAAGCGCAGGCTGAAGTGGCGCAACTCCTGGCGGATGTCGGCCGGTGTCAGGCCGAAGTAGCCGATGTGGTGCTCCGGCAGGGGGTTATAGGCGGCGACGAAGTCCACCAGGGCGTCGAAGCGGTTGGGGTGGCAGCGGATGACGCGGATCACGGCGCTTCTCCGGCGGCGGCGCGGTAGGCCCCATCGATCAGGCGCGGGGCGAAGTCGCTGACGTTGAACTGGGCGGCCAGTGGGATGTCGGCCTCGCGCTCGATGGCGACCAGTTCGCGGCCGGAACTGCACGCCAGCAAGACGTCCGCCAGCCGCCCGCGGACGGCGCGGAAGGCGGCCACGGCCACCTCGGCCTCCGGCGAGCGGCTGCCCGGCAGGCGGTCGAGGATGGCTCCGGCGGCGACGAGATCCTCCACGCCCGGCCGCAGCGAGCGGTCGCCGTGGGCGTCCTCGCGCCAACGTTCGCCGGCGGCGATGACGGCCACGCGCCGGCCGAGGCGGGCGGCGGCGGCAGCCACGGCGCGGGCATTGCGCAGGCAGCCGGCCAGCGTCGGCGTCGCCCCGGTCAGGGTGCTCAGCGTGGCCCCGTTGGGCGAAGCCAAGACCAGCCGCGCCCCGGCGGGCACAGCCAGCATGCCCGTGGGCGAGAAGACGTAGGCCGCCGACGCATCTCGCCCGACGACGGCCGCGCCCAGGCGGTGGGCCATGTCGGCCGGCGACTCCAGGCCCGGCCCGGCGGGATAGACGATCGCCCCGCGGGCCACGGCGATATCGACACAGGTGGAGAAAGACAGCACATCGACGATGACGACGACATCGCACTGCGAGGCCAGCGCCGCCACGCCACGCGGCCCCCACTCGCAGCGCAGTTGATAGGGAGATTGATCCCAATAATGGGTCGTCGCAAGGTTGGCCATAAGGTGGGGATTATACCATGATGGCGCTGGGTAGGGGCAGACCGGCGTGTCGGCCCCATGGCTTTGCCAAAGTCGTCTAACGACCATTGACCTGACCGGTGGGCGGCCCGTCGTTCTCTGGTGGCAGTGCCACTCGTGGCCGCCCACCGGTCAGGTCGGCGCGCCCCTACCGCCAGGTGAACGGCGGGTGAAATCATGGTTTGCCACTGGTCAAGCGCCACGGTGGCGGCTACACTGGGTGATTGTTGGCCTGGCCCACTCCGGCGGTCGGGCACTATCGAACCGGCGACCGGCCGAGGGCCGCGCCATCAGGAAGAAAGATGCAAGAACACGTTCAGGCAACCGACCAACGCGACGATAACACCGTCGAGTTCCAGGACACAACGCTGCCCCTGAGTGAGACACTGCGCGGCGTGGCCCGCGCCGTCACGGGCGACCGCATCACTACCCGCGAGCTGCTGGCTCTGGCCGGCGAACAGGGGATGTTGCTGGCCCTGATGGTACTGACACTGCCGTTCCTGTTCCCGGTATCGATCCCCGGCGTCAGCACGGTCTTTGGCCTCGTCGGCATCCTCATCTCCATCGGCGTCACGCTCAACCGTGTGCCCTGGCTGCCCGACCGGCTGCTCGACCGGCCGCTGGGCACGGAGAAACTCGTTCCGGCCATCGAAAAGGGGGCCGATGCTTTCCGCCGCGTGGATCGCATCAGCCACCCGCGGCTGCAACGATTGACCGACGGCCGGGCAGTGAGCCGGGTCAATGGCCTGGGCCTGCTGGCGGCCAGCATCCTGCTGCTCTTCCCGCTCAGCTTTGTGCCCTTCTCCAACACCCTGCCGGCGGTGGCCATGCTGCTGCTGGCCGCGGGCATGTTGCAGCGCGACGGCGTGCTGGTCTTGCTGGGCTACCTGTTCCTGCTGGCCACGGTCATCTACTTCGCCGCTCTGTTCATCGGCGCGGTCATGACCGGCCAGGGCATCATGGGGCTGTTTCGCTAGAAGGCACGACCGTGAGCCGCCCCGCTTCTGAACGGATTGCCGTTCCCGGCGCGCCGGCCGTTGCCGGGCTGGTCTTCCGCTCGTTCCGCGGCGAGAGCGACTACGCGGCGATGGTTCGCCTGGCCAACGAGCGCGCCGCGGCCAACGGCGACGATTGGAACCTGACCGTCGCGGAACTGGCCGCCGACTTTGCGCCCACCGCCCACTTCAACCCCGCCGCCGACGCCCTGCTGGCCGAGGTAGAGGGGACGCTGGCCGGCTTCTGGCGCGGCGAGTGGCGGGCAGAGAACGACGGCCCGCTCATCTACCGCATCGAGCACTTTCTGCACCCCCGCTGGCGCGGGCAGGGCATCGGCCGCGCGGCGCTCCAATGGACGGAGGACCGCATGCGCGCCATCGCCGCGACCCACGACCCGGCGCGGCCGAAGATCCTCCAGGGTTTCGCCTCCCACGGCAATCGCTATCAGGCCGAGTTGCTGGAAGCCAACGGCTACCAGGCCGTACGCCACTTCCATCTGATGGTGCGGCCGGCGCTCGACGACATCCCCGACTTCCCCCTGCCCGAGGGGCTGGAGGTGCGGCCCGTCCGGCCGGAGCACTACCGCGCCCTCTGGGACGCTGACGTGGAAGCGTTCCACGATGCCTGGGGCGTTAGCGACCCGGACGAGGCGGAGTACCAGACCTGGCTGGACAACAAGATCTGGTTCCAGCCGGAACTGTGGCAGGTGGCCTGGGACCCGGCGGTGGAGCGCGTGGCCGGGCAGGTGCGCACCTTCATCGACCACGGCGAGAACGAGCGCTTCGGCCGCCTGCGCGGCTACACGGAGTTCATCAGCGTTCGCCGCGCCTACCGCCGCCGTGGGCTGGCGCGCGCGCTCATCGCCCGCAGCCTGCGCGCCCAGCGCGACGCCGGCATGACCGCTTCCGCCCTGCACGTCGACGCCGAGAGTCTGACCGGCGCGCCGCGTGTCTATGAGGACTGCGGCTTCCGCGTGCAGACGACGGATACGCTCTATCGCAAGGCGTTGTAGCCTTACCCATCCAGCGGGAACGCGGAGAAAAAACGCCCGGCCATTCCCGCCGCGGGCCAATTGGGGCATACTTGGCGGGCATGGACACCCTTGAACTCATCCATCACCACCGCTCCATCCGCCGCTACCGGCCCGACCCCATCCCCGACGACCTGCTGACCGAAGTGCTCGCCGCCGGCGTGCGCGCCTCCTCGTCGGGCAATATGCAGACCTACTCCATCATCGTCACCCGCGACCGGGCGCTGCGCGAGCAGCTCTACGAGCCGCACATGGAACAGAGCATGGTGCTCGACGCGCCGGCGCTGCTGACCTTCTGCGCCGACTTCCGCCGCATGCGCCACTGGCTGCGCCTGTCCGCCGCGCCCGACAACTTCGACAACTTCATGAGCTTCCTGATCGCCGCCATCGACGCGACGCTGGTGTCGCAGAACGTCGCCCTGGCGGCCGAGGCGCGCGGCCTGGGGCTGTGCTACATGGGCAGCACGCTGGCCAACTGCGACCAGATCGGCCGCGTCCTGCAACTGCCGCCGGGCGTCTTCCCCGTCGTCGGCTACTCGCTCGGCTGGCCAGACGAAGACCCCGCCCCGCGCGACCGCCTGCCGCTGAGCGGCCTCATCCACAACGAGACCTACCACGACTACAGCGACGACGACATCCGCGCGATCTACCGCGAGCGGGAGACGCGCGGCTGGCAGCGCTACATGAGCTATCCGGAGCTGCGGCTGATGATCGAGGCGTCGGGCGTGCAGAACCTGGCCCAGGTCTACACCGTCGTCAAGTACACCCGCGAATCGCACGAGGCGTTCTCGCAAACGGTGCTCGACTATCTGCGCCAACAGGGCTTCCTGGAGCAACAGCTGGCGGAGGCGCAACCATGATCACCTACCGGCGCGACGCGCCCCTCACCGCCGACGACTACATTGCCCTGCTGCGCCGCTCCACCCTGGCCGAGCGCCGGCCGGTGGACGACGCCGCGGCCATCGCCGGCATGGTGGCCAACGCCGGCCTGACTGTCACGGCCTGGGATGGCGAGTTGCTGGTGGGCGTGGCCCGCTCGGTGACCGATTTCACCTACTGCTGCTACCTGTCCGATCTGGCCGTAGACGTGGCCTACCAGCGGCAGGGCATCGGCGTGGAACTGATCGCCCGGACGCAGGCGGCGCTCGGCCCGCGCTGCAACCTCATCCTGCTGGCCGCCCCGGCGGCGGCCGACTACTATGGCCACATCGGCTTTGTCCACCATTCGCGCTGCTGGATTTTGCCCCGCGACCGGCGGCCCGGCCGGCCGTAGCCGCTCCTCCCCAGAAAAGGGAAACGCCGCGAAAAGGGGAAATCGCGGCGTCTCAAAAAGGAGGAAAACTGTACTGCTGCCCACCTGTAGGATAGCCGATGCCCGCGCGCCGCGGCGTTAAGGCGCGGTGGATATGACGTGGATAAGGCGTGAACGCGCCGCCGGGCCTAGCGGCGCGCGGTTGGCGCGGGCAGCAGCGTGGCCGTGGGCGTTGGCCACCAGCCCGCCGGCGACGTGGACACTGCTGGCGGGGTGCGCGTGGGCGCGGGGCCATCGGGCGGCGGTGGCGGCGTTGGCGACGGCCCGGGCGGCGTGTAGGCGGGCGTGGCGCTGGGCTGTGCCCTGGCGGCCGGCTGCGGCCGGGCCGGCGTGGGGGTGGCGAAGGCCCCGGTTGTCGCCGCGCCAGCCCCGGCGATGATGATCCCAGGCTGGTAGTAGCCCACCGCCAGCCCGCTGACGTCGCCCAGAGCCGCGGCGTAGGCAGCCGACACCCACCCCCGCCCCTGCCCCGGCACGCGCACCTGCAACCACTCTCCACTGGCGTTGGCCGCCAGCACCTCCAGCGTCTCGCCGGCCCGCCGCGTGGCCATGACCGGGTATTCCGCCCCCGGCCCCTGGCGCACGTTGGCTCCGCGCGGGCCAACCTCCACCAGCAGCGGGCCGGGCGTGGCCAGCGCGGGCGCTGTGGCTGTGGGCGTGGTGGCCGGCGTCGCGTCGGCGCGCGTCGGGGCGGCGGCGGCCATCTCCAGCGGCGAGAGGCGCGTGGGCGCTATGCCCGACAGCGCCACCGCGGGCGTGCCGTCGGGCGTGGGGGTGACTGCTTCGCCCGGCGCAGCGCTCGGCGCGCCGGCAGGCTGGCCGCCTGTGCCGGCGACGGCGGCCGCGTCGCAGCCGGCCGATGCTGCCGCCCGGCGCACGGCGGCCGGCGCGTTGGCATCGCTGCCCGCGGCGCGGAAGTCGGCCGCCGCGGCGGCGCAGTCGCCCAGCTCGACGTAGCTATAACCACGGGCGAGGTAGTAGATGGCCGCGTCGCTGCCATCGGCGGCGCTCAGGGCGATGGCGCGGTCGAAAGTGGCCACGGCCGAGGCGTAGCGCCCGCGATAGTAGTCGAGCAGGCCGTAGCCGTAGGCAATGGTCGGCAGCGGCTCGTCTTGCAGCGCGGCGCGGTCGAGATAGCGCTCGGCCGCGGCCCAGTCGCGGCGGCCGTAGGCCTCGGCGGCGCGGGCGATCAGCAGGCGCAGGTAGTCGGGGTTGAGCGCCTCGGCGCGGTCGTAGTCGGCGCGGGCGTCGTCCGGGCGGCCCAGGGCGGCGCGGGCCTTGCCGCGTTCGGTCAGCAGCACGGCCAGCGTGCGGCGCAGTTCCGCGCCCTCGCCCGATCCAGCCGTGGCCAGTTCTGCTTCCACAGCTACAATGGCGGCGTCGTAGAGGGCTTGAGCCGCGGCTGGCTCACCCTGCCCGGCGCGCACCAGGCCGAGCAGGAAGCGGGTCAGCACCAGCGCCCGGCCAGAAAGACGTAGCGAAAGAGCTTCGTCTGGCCCGGTGAAAAGGGCCTCGAAGGCGCGGGCCAGGTCGGCTGAGGCCGCCGGCGCGGCCGCGGTGGGCGTGAAGGTGGCCACCAAGCCCTCAGACGATGGCAGCCAGCCCCAGACGACGACCTCGGCCCCAACAGCCTGCCCCGCGGCGACGGCTTCGGCCGCCGCGCAGACACGGCCAACGCGGGTCAGGCCGACACGCCGCGCCAGGCCGGCCGCGGCCAGCTCGCGGCCCAGCGTCTCGTAGACCAGCGCCGAAGCCTCGCGGCCGCGCGCGCCGCGGTGGCAGTCGGCCGTCTCGGCGAACTCGGCCACGGCCACGCCGACGACGTCCTCCGGCAGCGCCGGCCCGGACACCCAGCCCCGCCCCGCCCGCCATACCAGAGCCACGGCTACCAGACATACCACCAGCAGCCCCGCTACAGCCCAGCGGAGCGGCAACCCTTTTGCCGCGCCGCCAACCCGCACACCCCGCCGCGCCCGCGCCCCTTGCTTCCTCTTTGCGCCCTTGCCTCTTTGCGTCCAGGCGTTCGCTTCTGCCTCCAACTCCACCAGCCGCCCCGTCCGCGCCATCCGCAGCACCAGCTCGCGGGCGCGGGCGCGCTTGCCCTCGCCAGGCAGGTCGTCGTAGTCCACGCCCAGGCACAGGCAGAGGTCGCGCAAATCTTCGCGGCCCAGACGGCGGTCGAGGGCGTCATGGAGGGCGGCCAGCGCGGCCGGCGGCCAGGGCAGCGCGGCCCAATCGACAGTGGGAACGCGGGCAGCCAGGGCAGCCAGAAGGGCAGCGATGCGTCCGCGGGCGGCGGCCTCGGCCAGGAGAGCCGTGGACTCGGCCAGGAGAGCCGTGGACTCGGCCGCGGGGGCGACCGCCGGAGTGGCCGAAGCGGCGGGCGGTGCGACGGGCCGGAAGCCAATGAACTCAGCCAGGTCGGCCAACGCATCCGCCGAAAAGTAATGGGCGATGGTCTCGTTCAGTCTCATTGTCCGTGTCCTGCCGGCGTTACGGCTGCCGGCGGCCGGGCGACTGACTTCCCAGCTTTTAGGGTAGGAGGGGAAGGTTACAAGGAGCATTACAGCACGGGGCGCAGGGGAGCAAGGGCACGAGAGAGGGCGTCTGACACAGGGGCTTATCCCCCCGGCCGCCTCCTTAGATGCGCGTTCGCTCTGAGAGCAAGGCCTGGCCGCCACGGGTCTTCTTGTGGCTAGATGAATGCCAGTTAAGAGAGACCGATAGGTGTATTGAATATACATTGAATATTGTTTAATATGTATTCAGTACTTGAAAGAAAGAGATAAGGGCCGGGCACGGCGGGCAACCGGCGTACCAGCAAGGCCGAACCGGCCAGGGCCGGATAGATGCATAAGGAGAATGCGAATTGACCAGGATTACGATTATTATCCATGAAGGACAGGCAGGCCCACGCGGACGGGGCGGCCGAGAACGGCCATTCGGCCGCGAAGGCAGCCACGGCCCGCGCCACGGCCGCTGGCATGAGCACAGCCAGGGCGAACGGCCGC